>JAIUNH010000144.1 GCA_020161965.1 Pseudomonadota bacterium | reverse complement strand
AGGCTTCTACCGCGCGGCGTTGGAAGGCGAGGACGGCGCACCGCCGCGCCTGATCGAAATCGCCGGCGGCTTCCTGGAGCGGCGCGGCCGCACGGCCGAAGCGCGCCAGCTTTATCTGCGTTATCGCCAAGTCGCCCCCGATTCGCCCGTTGTATTGGCCGGCCTTACGCGCACGCGCGTCGGGGCACCGCCCGTCCCCGCCCCTGAATTCCCCTTACGCGATGCGCGCAAAGGGGCGGCCGACACGCTGTTCAATCTCGCGGCCTTGTTCCGCCAGGACGCGACGATCGCGACCGCGGTGTCTTTCGGGCGGCTGGGCCTGCATCTCGACCCAGACGCGGCCTTGGGCTTGATGACGGTCGCCGAAATCGTCGACGGCATGGATCGGCGCGACGAAGCCGACAAGCTGTTCGCGCGGGTACCCGCCGATTCGCCCTATGCCTATGTCGCGCAGATGCGGCGCGCCGAAAATATGCAGGAGCGCGGCGATTTGAACGGCGCTTTGGCGGCGCTGGAGAAACTCGCGCGCGAGAATCCCGACCGGTTCGACGCGCTGACTTCGATGGGCAATTTCCTGCGCAACGCCGAACGCTTCACCGAAGCGGCGGCGGCTTACGGCCGGGCGCTCGAACGCGTCGGCGCCAATCCGGAACGTCGCCACTGGTCGATCTTCTATGTGCGCGGCATCGCCTTCGAGCGCGCGAAGAATTGGCCCGAGGCCGAGCGCCATTTCAAACGCGCGCTGGAGCTGTTCCCCGAACAGCCCGACGTGATGAACTACCTCGCCTATACCTGGGTCGATCGCGGCGAGAATCTCGTCGAGGCCGAGCGCATGCTGCGCCGCGCGGTCGAACAGCGCCCGAATTCGGGGCATATCGTCGATTCCCTCGGCTGGGCGTTCTATCGCTTGGGCCGTTACGAGGAAGCAGTACCCCTGCTGGAGCGTGCCGCCGAATTGCTCCCCGAAGACCCGGTGCTACTCGACCATCTGGGCGACGGGTATTGGCGCGTCGGCCGCCGGCGCGAGGCATCGTTCCAATGGGAACGCGCCTTGCGCAGCAAGCCGGATGCCGAGCTAAAGGTCGAGCTGGAGAAGAAACTGCGCGACGGCTTGCCGGCCGCGCAGGCCCGCCGCTAACCGAACAGCAGCAGCCCGCCGACACCCGCGACGATCAGCGCCACGCCCGCCATTTCGCGCGGCGCCAGGCTTTGGCGCAGCATGTTGCGCCCGACGATCAGCGAGAACAGTACTTCCGCCAGACCCAACGTGCGCACCAATGCGGCGGGGGCGCGCGAGAACCCGACGAACCAGCCGCCCGACGCGAAGGAGCCCATGGCGCCCGCGAAGATCGATTTGCGCCACGCGGCGAAAACGCGCTTGAGCACATCGGGATCGCGGATCGCAAACCACACGACCAGCAACGCCGCCTGAATGCCGAGCGCATAGGCGAGCGACGTGGTGGCACCGAGATAGAAAATCGGTTCGCCCAATTCCAGAATGCCCGCGCGATAACATACCGCCGCCATGCCGTAGCCAGCACCTGCGAGCAGGCCGTAGGTCGTGGCGCCGAGATCCACGCCATTGCGCCACGGATTGCCCGACATGGCGAGCACGCCGATCGTCGCCACGACGATGGCACCGAAGCCGATCGGCGACAGCGTTTCGCCGAGCACGAAATAGGCGAAGATCGCGACTTCGACCGGTTCGAACTTCGTATAGGCGATGGCGAGCGCGAAGGCCTTCATGCGCATCGCGGCGAGCGTAAAGGCGGTCGCCGCGATCTGCATCACCGCGCCGGTGGCGATCCAGGCCAGCGTCGTCGCGTCGGGTACGGGCGGTGCTTTTCCCGCAATCAGGCACGCGATGCCGACCATCAACAGGCCGAACGGAAAGCCGTAGATGAAACGCACCGACGTGGCGCCGAGCGTGCCCAGCGCCTCCGTCAGATGGCGTTGCATCACGTTGCGCGCGGTCTGCGCCGCCGAAGCGAACAACGTCGCGGGAATCCACAGCAGCGAAACCGGATCGGCCATCGTCCAACGCTTGCGATAAACGGGGGAGTTCCGGCACTGTCGCACGCGATGCGTATTCTCGTCACCGGCTCCGAAGGCTATCTGGGCGCAAGGCTGATCCGCCATTTGCGCAGCGATCCCCGCACCGCGGAAATTCGCGGCTTCGACCGCGAACACGGCCAAGATCTGTGCGACCGCGCGCAGGTCGCGGCCGCATTGAACGGTATCGATCGGATTTTCCATACAGCCGTGGTCGCGGGTGCTGAAGCCGAGGCGGATTGGCCCGCCGCCCTCGACGCCAACATGATCGGCACGGTCAATCTGATTTCGGAAGCCGCGCGCTTGCCCAAGCCGCCGGTCTTCGTGTTCGCGTCGGCCATCGCGGTTTATGGGCAAGCGACCGACGGCATTGTCGACGATTCCACGCCGACGACGGGGACCGGCGCCTATGCCAGCGCCAAGCGCGCGATCGAGATTTTGCTGGCCGATGCGGCGCGCGCGGGCCGTATCGATGCGCGCAGTATTCGCTTGCCGACGACGCTGGTGCGCCCTTCGCGCAAAGGCCCGACGACGGCGGGCTTCATGTCCGATCTGATCGTCGCCTATGCCAACGGGCGCGACTTCACGATCCCCGTCGATCCCGATACGGGTTTCGCCGTTGCCGCCCTATCGCGGTCGTTGCGCGCGCTGCGCATCGCCGCCGACGCGCCCGCCGAATCTTTCGGGTCCGCGCGCGTCGCCGGCTTGCCGACCGTGCGGATCACACCGCGCGACGCCATCGCGGCGGTGGAGCGCGTGTTCGGCCCTCGGCCGGGCAAGATCGCGATCGAGCATAAGCCCGCCATCGCGGCGATCGCCGCACGCTGGCCACGCCAAGTGCTGTCGGCCAAAGGCAGCGCGCTGGGCCTCGATCCCGACGAAACGGTCGAAGAGATGGTGCGCCGCTATCGCGACGATCCGGAAGGGCTTACGGCTTAAAAGCCAAACGCGAAGATGATCGTGCCGCCGACCGCGAAGGCGCCCAGGCGCTTCAACAACGGCGTGTCCGCGATGAAGCCATAGGACAGGAACCAGATCCCGCAGCCGACCTTCACCGTGGCGGCGAGGGCAAGCCACGGAACGGTCAAAGCGCCCAGCATCGCCGGGTTGGCGACGAAGGCGGGCGGGATCATGAACAGACCCAAGCCGATACGCATGGCGCGCAGCGACACCGGCAGCCAGGGCGTTTTCGCGATGGTCGACGCGATGAACACGTTGCCGCAAACCGGCGGCGTGATCGTGCATAGCAGCGCGTACCAGAACACGAACATATGCGCCTGCAACGGCGCCAAGCCCATCTGGATCAAGGCCGGGCCCGCCACCGCGATGCAGATGACGTAGGCCGCCGTCGTCGGCAGTTCCATGCCCAAGGCGATGCAAGCGATCGCGGTCAGCACCAATGCGATCCACAGATTGTCGCCTGCCAGACCGACGATCAGCGACGTGATCTTCACGCCCACGCCGGTCATGTGGAACACGCCGGTAATGAGGCTTGCGCAGATGATGACCGCCGCGATCATCGAAATCTGTTCGGCGGCATTCACACAGCCATCGGCCACGCGGCGCAGGAAACCGGCAATCGACACGCGATACCCGTCTTCGAACAGCAGCAGGCCGAACGCCGCGATGACCGCGACGAACGCTGCCATCTGGGGCGTAAATTCGGTGAAGCCGAGCACGGCGATCAAAATGCCGAGCGGGCCCAGGAAGAACGGTATGTTGCGCGCGACATGTCCCCAGCCCGGCATTTCCGACGCGGGGATGCCCTTCAGGCCGTGGCGCACGGCGTAGAGATCGACGCCGATCCAGCACGCGATGAAGAACAACAACGCGGGCAGCGTCGCGATCATCATCAATTCGCTGTAGGGCACTTGGATCAAGGCGGCCATTAGGAACACGCCAGCACCCATCACCGGCGGCATGATCTGCCCGCCGGTCGAGGCGACGGCTTCGACCGCGGCGGCAAGGCTGGGCGGATAGCCCGCCCGGATCATCGCCGGGATGGTGAAGGTGCCGGTCGACACGACGTTCGCCGACGCCGAGCCCGAGATCGTGCCGTAAAGCGCCGAGGCAACGACTTCGACCTTCGCCGTGCCCGCGCGATAGCGCCCGGCGATTTGCGTGGCGAGCGCCATGAAGCCCGTGCCCGCCTGCCCCGCCGCGACGAACGACCCGAGGATCAGGAAGGGTGCCACGAGTTCGACCGATGTGGCGGTCAGCGAGCTCCACAGCCCGCCTTCGGTCAGCAGCAGCGTGCCGAAGAAGAATTCCGGCGGCAGGCCGGCATGGCCCCATTCGCCGGGGATATGCTGGCCGAACATGCCGTAGAGAATCACGATCGCCGCCACGGTCGGCATGATCCATTTGACCGCGCGGCGCGCCATTTCCAGCGCCAGCAGAATCAGGAAAATCGACACCGCGTATTGCAGCGTCGATTCGACGCGGCCGTATTGATCGACCAGATCGCGCCAGTTGATCGCGATATAGAGGCAGCCCGCGATGCCGAACAGGCCGAGTGCGACACTCCACATCCGGTACCAGGCCGGGCCTTTGACCCCGATCAGGAACACGAATGGGATCGCCAAGGTAAAGTGCATCGGCCGCGCGACGAGGGCGGGAACGAGGCCGGAGAAGATCAGATAAAGGTGATAAGCGACCGAGACGGCGGCGAAGGCCAGAACGAAAGGACCCGCGCGCTTGCCCGTCTCGGCCGCTTGTTCGAATAGACTCAACGCATACCCGCCGGAATGGTGACGCCGGCTTCCGTGTAATACTTAAGCGCACCCGGATGCAACTTCACGCCGATGCCGCCGATCTGGCTGCGTTCGACGGCGTTCCACCACGGATTCACCTTGCCCATATCCGCGCGGCGTTCCCAGAAGATCTTGGTGATCTCGTAGGCGATGTCGTCCGACGTCGCGGCGGTGGTGTAGGCGCCGACCGGAATGCCGACCGTATGCACGGGCTGGGTCTGGCCGTTATAGGTGCCGGCGGCGATCGTCACGGGGCCCGCGCTGGGGTCCTGCACGGTCACCATATTCACCTGCTCGGGCGTCATCGACAGCAGCTTGATCGGCATCGTCGCGGCGAGTTCCTGCACGTTCGACGTGGGATGCGACGAGCCCGAGGCGAAGCCGTCGACCTGACGGTTACGCATCGCGTTGGACGCGGCGTTGAGCTCGACTTCCGAGAAGCGCACCTGCTCGGCGATGCCGAGCTGCTTGAACACGGCCGAAGCCTGACGCTCGGTGAACGTGCCGCGACCGCCCGCGATGAAGCGCTTGCCGGCGAGATCCTTAAGATCGTTCACGCCCGCGTCGGCGCGCACGATCCAATGCATCGTGACCGGCGGCATGACGAACAGCGTGCGGATCGTGTTGTAATCCGCGCCGTCGGTGAACGGCGCTTTGGCGCCTTGCGCGTCGCGCACCATCGACGGCGGTGCCGTATAGATGAACCCGGCCGGACGGCGCGGCGCTTCGCGCACGTTCTGGACCGAGCCTTGGCTTTCCTCGACCGTCGCGGCGATACGCCCGTTCGTGGCGGTGCGCAGAATTTCGGAAAGCTGGACGGTCATCACATAGTAGGACGAGCCCGACGCGGCGGATTTGAGCGTCACGCGCTGCTGGGCTTGGGCCGCGGGAACGGCGAACAGGCCGGCGGCGAGAAAGCCGGCGGCAAGAAGGCGATAATTCATCGGCGTCGATCTCCCGGAAAGCCGGGGTTGAAGGCCCGGCGTTTTGGTGGACCGCAACCTTAAAGTTTCACCGCGCGCGCTTCAACACGAACAAGCCTTGCTCGCCCAGGAGATTGGCGAAAAAGCCGGGTGCGCGCAGGGATTTGGGACGCCCGGCCGCGTCGAGCACTTGGGCGTATTCGATTTCGATGTTCAGAACGCGGCACAGATCGACGAAATCGTCGATCGTGCACAGATGCACGTTCGGCGTTTCGTACCAGGATTGATCGAGCGCATCGGTCACCGGCATTTTGCCGCCGACCAGCAGCTTCAAACGCACATGCCACACGCCGAAATTCGGGAAGGACACGACCGCGCGCTTGCCGATGCGCACCAGATGGCCGAGCACGGTTTTGGGGTCCCATGTCGCTTGCAGCGTCTGCGACAGGATCGCGTAGTCGAAGCCCTTGTCGGGGTAGAAGCCGAGGTCGGTGTCGGCGTCGCCCTGGATGACCGACAGTCCGCGCGCCACGCATTCGTTGACGCCGCGCTGGGAAATCTCCACGCCCCGGCCGTCGATCTGCTTGTCGGTCTCCAGCAACTGCAGCAGTTCGCCGTCGCCGCAGCCGACGTCGAGCACCCGCGAGCCGGGCTCGACCATGGTGGACACCACCAGCAGGTCGATACGGGAACCGCCCGGCCCCCGCGCCACGTCGGCCATGGTCAGGTCGCGCTTGAGACGAGACAACATCACCGCGCCTCCCTCGGTTGCGCGGCGTTGAGGCCACGCGCCTTCCCCGCCCCGTCAAGGAAGCCGCGCACGATCGCGAACAGTTCCGGCTCGTCGAGCAGGAACGCGTCGTGGCCCTTGTCGGTGACGATCTCCGCGAACGAGACGCGCGCGCCGCCGGCGTTGAGCGCATGCACGGTGGCGCGGGAATCCGGCGTCGGGAACAGCCAATCGCTGGTGAACGAGATCACGCAGAACCGCGTCGGCGTATCCTTGAACGCATTGGCGAGCACGCCGCCGCAATCGGCCGCGAGATCGAAATAATCCATCGCCCGCGTCAGATAGAGATACGAATTGGCGTCGAACCGCTCGACGAAGCTCGAGCCCTGATGGCGCAGATAGCTTTCCACCTGGAAATCCGCGTCGAACGAGAAGGTCGGCGTGGCGCGGTCCTGATATTTGCGGCCGAATTTGCGGTGCAGCGCCGCGTCCGACAGATAGGTGATGTGCGCGCCCATGCGCGCCACCGCGAGGCCACGGCGCGGATTGGTACCGTCGAGCAGATAGCGCCCGCCGCGCCAGTCCGGATCGGCCATGATCGCCTGCCGGCCGACCTCGTGGAACGCGATGTTCTGCGCCGAATGATGCGCGGCGCAGGCGATCGGCACGGCCGAGAAGACGCGCTTGGGATAGCTCGCCGCCCATTCCAGCACCTGCATGCCGCCCATCGAGCCGCCGATGACGCAGAAGAGATCGGGAATGCCGAGATGATCGAGCAGCGCCGCCTGGGCACGCACCATGTCGCCGATCGTCACGACCGGGAAACGCAGGTTCCACGGCTGGCCGGTCGAGGGCTCCCGCGCCTGCGGGCCGGTGGTGCCCATGCAGTGGCCGAGGACGTTGATGCAGATGATGAAATAGCGCTCGGGATCGAGGATCTTGCCCGGCCCGATCAGGCTCTCCCACCAACCCTCCTTGCCGGTGACCGGATGCCGGTCGGCGACGAACTGGTCACAGGTCAGGGGATGGCAGACCAGCACGGCGTTGGACTTCGCATCGTTCAGCATGCCGTAGGTCTGATAGGCCACCCGGTACGGGCCGAGATCGGCGCCGCAGTCGAGCCGCAACGGCCGATCCACGCCCAGGATCGCGTGGCGGCACTGCGCCAGCGCCTTGCGTTCGGCATCGGTCAGGTCGTCGAGCACTGCCCACTCCAACGAAAAAGCCCCCGACCGGAAAGGACGGGGGCTTTTTCGAGCACTCCGACCTTTTAGCGGTGTTTAACGTGGCCGCAAGCCGGTCGGCTCAAATTCCACGGAGAGGCTCTATACGGTCGCGGAGAGCGGGAGGCAAGCTTCTTGCGGTTTGTTTGCCTTTACGCGGGCCGTGCGGACGTAGTATCGCCGCTGCGCACAGGAAAAAATCGGCCTAATGGACGCTCCCAGTCTCGACAGCTTGCGGCAGGAAATCGACGCCATCGATACCGAATTGCACGGCCTGATCCGCCGTCGCGCGGAGGTGGTCGAGCATATCTCCGCAGCCAAGCCGGCGGGGGGCCTCGCCCTGCGCCCGGGCCGTGAAGCGCAGGTGCTGCGCAAGCGGCTGGCGGCCCACGAGGGCCGGTTTCCGTCCGGCGCGGTCTATCGCATGTGGCGCGAAATGATGAGCGCCTTCACGCTGATCCAGACGCCCGGACTCAAGATCGCGATCTGCCGCCCGGACGACCAGCCCGGATACTGGGACCTCGCGCGCGATCATTTCGGCTGCCAGATCCCGTTCGTCGCGCACGACACGCCGGCCGGCGTCCTGTCGGCCGTGCG
>JAIUNH010000143.1 GCA_020161965.1 Pseudomonadota bacterium | reverse complement strand
CCTCCGGCGTCGATTATCCAGGCCGCTATTCGCGGTGGGAGTTCGGCTTCGCCGATCCGCCGGTCGAGATCATCGGCGGGGCGAACAAGCTTGAGCTGAAGGCGCTGAACGAGCGCGGGATCGTGCTGATCGATCTGCTCGACCCGATTTTCGAAGATATGGCGGAAGCGCGCATCGTCGCGCGCGATCCCGGCTATCGCCGGATCGAAACCATCGCCGCCGCCGGGCCGTTCCCGGAGGAAAAGCGCAGCCAGCAACCCTCGCTATTCTCGCCGCTGCGCCGTTTGGTCGCCGAGTTCAAGGGCATCGCCGACGGGTTCATAGGGCTCTACGGCGCGTTCGGCTATGACCTGCTGTTCCAGTTCGAGCCGATCAAGCTTTCGCAGAATCGCCCCGGCGAAACTCGCGATTTGCACCTGTTCATTCCCGACCGGATGCTGATCGTCGACCGGCGCAAGGAAACCGCCTTCCGCTACGATTACGATTTCGCGCGCGCACGCGTGTCGACCGAAGGCAAGTCGCGCGCTTGCATGGCGCCCGTCGCGCGGCGGCGCTATGCCGAACCGAAGGCGAAACCCGAGATCACGTCGGATCTGACGGCCGAACAATATGCCGGCATGGTCGACGTGGCGCGCGAGCGCATGCGCGTGGGCGATATTTTCGAAGTCGTGTTGTCGCGCCGCTTCGAAGCGCAATATCAGGGCGCGCCCTCGGCGTTGTTCGCGAAGCTGAAGAAGGTGAACCCCAGCCCGTTCGAATTCTATCTCCAGCTCGGGCCCGATCGCCTCGTCGGCACCAGTCCCGAAATGTATGTGCGCGTCGAAGGCGACCGGGTCGAAAGCTGCCCGATCTCGGGTACGGCACGGCGCGGGCGTAACGCGATGGAGGATGCCGAGCGGTTGAAGGCGCTGATCAACTCGGAAAAAGACGAAGTCGAGTTGACGATGTGCACCGATGTCGATCGCAACGACAAATCGCGCATTTGCGTGCCGGGCAGCGTGAAGCTGCTCGGGCGGCGCCAGATCGAGGCCTATCAAGGCCTGTTCCACACGGTCGATCACGTCGAGGGCCGCTTGCGGCCGGACGTAACCGGCCTCGACGCGTTCATCTCGCATATGTGGGCCGTGACGCTGACCGGCGCCCCGAAGAAATGGGCGGTCGAAATCGTCGAAGCGATGGAGACGAGCCCGCGCGGCTGGTATGGCGGCGCCGTCGGCGCCTTGCAGTTCAACGGCGACGTCAATACCGGCATCACGATCCGCACCGTTCATCTGGTCGAGGACGAGAAGAAGAAGCAAATCGTGCGCTACCGCGTGGGCGCCACGATGGTGTGGGATTCGATCGGGATGGAGGAAAACGAAGAGACCTTCATCAAGGCGAGCGCCCTGTTCCGCGTGCTTGCCCCGCCCGCCGCGACCGCCGGCGAAGCCGCGCGCCCGCAACCCGGCAAGGGCAAGCGGATCGTGCTGATCGACAACGAAGACAGTTTCGTCCACACGCTGGCGGATTATTTCCGCCAGACGGGTGCGGACGTATCGACCTATCGCCACGGCTTGACGCCGGACGCGATCGTCGCGTTGAAGCCCGATCTGGTCGTGCATTCGCCGGGGCCGGGCACGCCGGCGCAATTTGGCGTACCGACGCTCGTGCGTGCTTTGGCCGAACGAGGCTTGGCGCAATTCGGCGTCTGCTTGGGCCTGCAAGGCACGGTCGAAGCCTTCGGCGGTGCCTTGGACGTGCTGGCCGAACCGCGCCACGGCAAGAAGTGGGATATCGAGCATGACGGGACGGGCTTGTTCGCGGGGCTTCCAAGCCCGTGCGCCGTCGGCGCCTATCACTCGCTGCACGCGCGTGCGTCGTCGTTCCCGCATGGGGAGCTCGATATCGTCGCGCGCACGCAAGCGGGCCTCGTGATGGCGGTGCGCCATAAGCGCCTGCCGATCGCGGCGGTGCAGTTCCACCCCGAATCGATCCTGTCGATGGGCCGCACGGATGCGGGCGAGATCGGCCATTTGCTGATCGCCAACGTGATCGCGGAATTGATCGCCAAGCGCGCCGCCAAAGCCGCGTAAGCCCCAGGTAAGAAGGTTGCGCCGCCCCCTTGCGGGGCGGCAACAACCGGAACCTCTTCGCAGTTGCACCGGGAAGCTTCTTGCTTTCTGGTGCCGCGATGCGGGCGAGCGTTGAGACCAATTGCGCGACCCGCTACGCTTTCCTCCGACGCGGGGGAACTACCCCGCGCGATCCAGGGATGGAATGGCGATGGCTCTCCCCGCGCGCCCGCTGCTCGACGTCACACTCGACGACAAATACGTCGCCCAATCGGGGCGCGTCTATCTCACGGGCACGCAGGCGCTGGTGCGCCTTGCCTTCATGCAGCGCCGCCGCGATTTGGCCGCCGGCTTGAACACCGCGGGTTTCGTCTCCGGCTATCGCGGCTCGCCGCTCGGCGGGCTCGACCAGGCGATGTGGCAAGCGCGCCGCCACATGAAGGATCACCACATCCATTTCACGCCCGGCGTGAACGAGGAATTGGCCGCCGCCGCCGTATGGGGCACGCAGCAGGTCAACATGTATGACGGCGCCAAATACGACGGCGTGTTCGGCATGTGGTACGGCAAAGGCCCGGGCGTGGATCGTTGCGGCGACGTGTTCAAACACGCCAACGCCGCCGGCACCTCGCCCAACGGCGGCGTGCTGGTGCTGGCGGGCGACGATCACGCGGCGAAATCCTCGACGCTGGCGCATCAATCGGAGCACGAATTCGTGTCCGCGATGATGCCGGTGCTGAACCCGTCGGGCGTGCAGGAATTCCTCGATCTCGGCCTTTATGGCTGGGCGATGAGCCGCTATTCCGGCTGCTGGGTCGCGTTCAAATGCACGGGCGAGACGACGGATTCCTCCGCCTCCGTGCTGATCGATCCGCATCGGCTGAACATGGTGACGCCGACGGATTTCGAAATGCCGCCGGGCGGATTGCATATCCGCTGGCCCGATCATTGGATCGAGCAGGAACACCGGCTGCAAAAATACAAGGTCTATGCCGCGTTAGCGTTTGCGCGCGCCAACAAGCTCGACAAGATCGTCATCGACAGCCCGAAGCCCCGTTTCGGCATCGTGACGACAGGCAAAAGCTATCTCGATGTGCGCCAAGCGCTCGACGATCTCGGCATCGACGACGCCCTCGCCGCCCAAATCGGCTTGCGACTTTACAAGGTCGCGATGCCCTGGCCGCTGGAGCGCGAGGGTGCACGCCATTTCGCCGAAGGCCTCGAAGAAGTTTTGGTCGTCGAGGAAAAGCGCGCGCTGATCGAGAACCAGCTCAAGGAGCAGCTTTATAATTGGCGCGCCGATGTGCGCCCGCGCGTCGTCGGCAAGTTCGACGAGAAGGGCAAATGGATCCTGCCCTCGGCCGGCGAATTGACGCCCGCGATGGTCGCCAAGGTGATCGCGGAACGCCTGAAGCCCTTCTACGATTCGCCGCGCATGCGCGAGCGTGTGGCCTTCCTCGAACGCCTGGAACAAGCGCCCGAAGGTCATGCCTTCAAGCGTATTCCCTATTTCTGCTCCGGCTGCCCGCATAACACGTCCACCAAAGTGCCCGAAGGCAGCCGCGCGATGGCCGGCATCGGCTGCCATTTCATGG
This sequence comes from Pseudomonadota bacterium, assembly GCA_020161965.1. Taxonomy (GTDB): domain Bacteria; phylum Pseudomonadota; class Alphaproteobacteria; order CACIAM-22H2; family CACIAM-22H2; genus Tagaea. The sequence continues at coordinate 4,658 of JAIUNH010000143.1, read as the reverse complement.
CGCTGTGGATGGATCGCGAGACGACGACCTTCACCAATATGGGCTGCGAAGGCGCACCGTGGATCGGCCAAGCGCCGTTCACCGACACGAAACACGTGTTCCAGAATCTGGGCGACGGCACGTATTTCCATTCGGGCTCGCTCGCCATCCGCGCCGCCTTGGCCGCCAAGGTCAACGTCACCTACAAGCTGCTGTTCAACGACGCGGTCGCGATGACCGGCGGCCAGCCGCATGACGGGCAATTGACGGTGCCGCGCATTACCCAAATGGTCGCGGCCGAAGGCGTCAAACGCATCGTCGTGACCAGCGACGATCCCGACAAGTATCGTCCCGCCGATTTCGCGCCCGGCGTGGAGATCCGCCATCGCGACGAGCTCGACGCCGTGCAGAAGGAATTGCGCGATACGCCGGGCGTGACCGTGCTGATCCACGATCAGACTTGCGCCGCCGAGAAGCGCCGCCGGCGCAAGCGCGGCACCTATCCCGATCCGGCCAAGCGCATCTTCATCAACGACGCAGTGTGCGAAGGTTGCGGCGATTGCTCGGTGCAGTCGAACTGCCTGTCGGTCGTACCGGTCGAAACCGAGTTCGGCCGCAAACGCGCCATCGACCAATCGAGCTGCAACAAGGATTTCTCCTGCGTCAAAGGCTTCTGCCCCTCTTTCGTCAACGTGCTGGGCGGTAAAGTCCGCAAGCCGCGCAGCAAGGCACTGGAATCCGGCGCCGATCCGTTCGCGGCGTTGCCCGCCCCCGCCTTGCCGAGCAGTGCGTCGCCCTACGGCATTCTCGTGACCGGCGTGGGCGGAACCGGCGTCGTCACCATCGGCGCGCTGATCGGCATGGCGGCCCATCTGGAAGGCAAAGGCGTGTCGGTGCTCGACATGGCGGGCCTCGCCCAAAAGGGCGGTGCGGTACTGTCGCATATCCGTATCGCCGACGATCCGGGCGATCTGCACGCCGTGCGCATCGCGGCGGGCGAGGCCAAGCTGCTGCTCGGCTGCGACATGGTCGTCGCGGCCGGTGCCGAAACACTCGACCGCGTGCGCGTGGGCGAAACCCGCGCCGTGATCAACACGCATGAATCGCCGACCGGCGACTTCACGCGCAATCCCGACCTCGCCTTCCCGGCCGACGGGATGAAGGCCGCGATCTCCCATGCGCTGGGCCAGGGCGCGGCCGAGTTCGTCGAAGCGAGCGAATTGGCGACGGCACTGATGGGCGATTCGATCGCGACCAATCCGTTCATGCTGGGCTATGCGTGGCAGAAGGGCACGATCCCGCTCGGCCTCGACTCGCTGATGCGCGCGATCGAGCTCAATCAGGTCGCGGTCGATGCCAACAAGCGCGCCTTCAATTGGGGCCGCCTCGCCGCCGTCGAGATCGACAAGGTGCGCGATGCCGCCAAGCCGACGCTGCCGCCGGAGCGCAAACTCGCCCGCACGCTGGACGAGGTGATCGCCGCGCGTTTGCCTTATCTCGCTGCCTATCAAGACGAGGCACTCGCGCGCAAATACGAGAAGCTGGTGCGCAAGGTCGCCGAAGCCGAAGCCGCGAAAACGCCGGGCCGCAGCGATCTGGCGCTCGCCGTCGCGCGCTATTACGCCAAGCTGCTCGCCTATAAGGACGAGTACGAGGTGGCGCGGCTCTACAGCGACGGTACTTTCCGCAAGGCCTTGGCGCGGCAGTTCGAGGGCGATTACAAGATCGAACTCAATCTCGCCCCGCCGATGTTGAGCGAGATGGATACGGCCACCGGCCGCCCGCGCAAGAAAACCTTCGGGCCGTGGATGCTGACGGCGTTGGGCGTGCTGGCGAAGTTCAAATTCCTGCGCGGCTCGGCACTCGACCCGTTCGGCCGCACGGATGAGCGTAAAGCCGAGCGCCGCTTGATCGCCGAGTACGAAGCGACGATCGCCGAAGTTTTAGAGCGCCTCACGCCCGCGACGCACGAAGCCGCCGTGAGCCTCGCCTCGATACCCGAAGAAATCCGCGGCTATGGCCCGGTCAAAGACGCGCATATCGCCAAGGCCGAAGCGCATAAGGCGACGTTGCTCGCCCGCTTGCGCGATCCGGCCTCGGCCTTGGTCGCGGCCGAATAGATTGTTCGTCGCCGGGGTCGATGGCTGCAAAGGCGGCTGGGTCGCCGTGTTCCGTCATATGAAGACGGGGCGCAGTTTCCCGCGTTTCGTGACGACGTTGGCGGAAGTGGCCGACGCGCCCGAGCGCCCGGCTTGGATCGCCGTCGATATGCCGATGGGCTTCGCCGACGACGCGCTGAAGGGCGGGCGGGAGTGCGAGAAGGCCGCGCGCGCAATCCTGGGGCCCGCCGGCCGCGCGTCGTGCATTTTCTCGGCACCCTGCCGAGGGGCGCTCGCCGCCAAGGACTATCCCGCCGCCAACGTGCGCAATCGCAAGGCCGCCGGTATCGGCCTGTCGAAACAGGCGTGGAACCTGTTTCCCAAAATGCGCGAGGTCGATGCGCTGCTGCGTGCGCGACCCGCGGCCCCGATCTTCGAATCGCATCCGGAATTGTGCTTCGGCCGCTTGGCGGGCGCGCCGTTGCGCGCGGCGAAGAAGACGAAGGAAGGCCAAGCCGCACGCCTAAAGCTGCTGACGAAGGCAGGCTTCGGCGATTTGCCCGAATGGCTCGACCTGTTCCCGCGCAAGCACGTGGCGCCGGACGATGTGATCGACGCGGCGGTGGTGTGCCTGACCGCTTTCCGGCGCGCCAAAGGCGCAGCCGAGCGCCTGCCCGCGCAGGCGCCGAAGGATCGTTACGGAATCGAAATGGCGATCTGGCGCTGAAACGCGCCGATCAGACTTCCAGCGCGCGGCGGTAGAGGTCGAGCAGCTCGTCCTGTTCCTTGCGGTCGGGCTCTTCCATTTTGCGCAGCTTGATCACCTGGCGCATGATCTTGGTGTCGAAGCCGTTGCCCTTGGCTTCGGCATAGACCTCGCGGATATCGGCGCCGAGATCGGCCTTTTCGGTTTCCAGCCGTTCGATGCGCTCGACGAAAGATTTGAGTTTCGCCGCCGCAATGCCGCCCGTATCGCCACCGTCCGCCATGTGTCCCGCTCCGAATCCGGAATGTCAGTCGCGAGGATGTAGCGGACCCGGGGCCCCTTGCGCCAGCGCTATCGGCCTGTGGATAAGGTGGATATCGGGACTAAGCCACCGGCGGCGGCGTGTAATCGCGCACGACCGGCGGAATCCGGCCTTCTTCGATGCCGTGACAGGCGACCATCGTGCCGGTCGGCGACGGCTTTGAGACCGGCCGTTCGGCCGCACATCGCTCGTTCGCGAAGGGGCAGCGCGGATGGAAAGCGCAGCCCGTGGGCGGGTTGATCGGGTTGGGCACCTCGCCCGCCACCGGCGTGCGCGGCCTTCCCGACATATCGAGATCGGGAATCGCGTCGAGCAGCATGCGCGTATAGGGGTGCTGCGGCCGGTTGAAGATCGCCTTCTTGTCGCCGATCTCGACCAAGCGGCCGAGATACATCACGCCGACGCGGTCGGAGATGTAATAGACGACCGCAAGATTGTGGCTGATGAACAGATAGGTGAGCCCCAGATCGCGCTGGAGCTGCTTCATCAGATTCAAGATCTGCGCCTGGACCGACACGTCGAGCGCCGAGGTGGGCTCGTCGCACACCAAAAATTCCGGGTTCGACGACAAGGCGCGCGCGATGGAAATGCGCTGGCGCTGACCGCCCGAGAATTCATGCGGAAATTTTTCCGCATCCGCCGGCGACAAGCCGACTTGGCGCAGCAATTCGCCCACGCGCGTTTTGATCTGCGCGGCATCCGACATCAAACCGTGCACGGTGATCGGCTCGGCGATGATCTTACCCACGCGCCAACGCGGATTGAGGCTGGCGTAAGGGTCCTGGAAGATCATCTGGAAGCGCTTGCGGATGCGCGCCCCTTCGGCGGCCGACGGGATGGTCGCCATGTTTTGGCCGTCGAATTCGATCGAACCCGCACTGGGCCCGTACAACCCGACGACGAGGCGCGCGACCGTCGATTTGCCGCAACCGGATTCGCCGACGAAGCTCAGCGTTTCGCCGCGCGCGATATCGAAATCGAGCCCGTCGACGGCGCGCAGGATTTGGCGGCCCGAACGCTCGATCAAGCGATTGAGGAGAGGTTTGGAAACGTCAAAGTGACGCGCGAGGTTCTTGGCGACAACGAGTTTCATTCGGCGGCCGCCTTGTGCGCATCGTCGTAAAGCCAGCAGGCGACTTTGGTATCGCCGACCGCGATCGGTTCGGGGCGTTCCTCGCGGCAGCGGCCGAAGACTTTCGGGCAGCGCGGATTGAAGGCGCAGCCTTTCGGGATCGCGGTCAGCCGGGGCATCGAGCCGTCGATCTGGGCGAGCTTCGTTTCGTCGCCGCCAAGCTTCGGGATCGAGCCCATCAACCCTTCGGTATAAGGATGCTTGGCGCGCTTGATCACATCGCGCACCGGGCCGATTTCGGCGATGCGGCCCGCATACATGACCGCGACGCGATCGGCCGTTTCCGCGATCACGCCCATATCATGCGTCACCAGCATGACGGCGGCGCCATGATCGCGGCACAGGCGCTTCAACAGCGTGATGATCTGCGCCTGGATCGACACGTCGAGCGCGGTGGTCGGCTCATCCGCCACGATCAGC
>JAIUNH010000142.1 GCA_020161965.1 Pseudomonadota bacterium | reverse complement strand
CGAAAACCTCGACGCCGAATTCGCGGCCGGGCGCTTCACCTGCTTGCTGGGCCCGTCGGGCGTGGGCAAGTCGACATTGCTGCGCGCCTTCGCCGGTCTCGCCGAGGTGGGGCCGAACGCCGTCTCGCCCAAGCTTTCACGCGTCGCCTGGATGGCGCAGGACGATCTGCTCTGCCCCTGGCTCGATGCGCTAGGCAATGTGACGCTCGGCGCCAGCTTGCGGGGCGAGAAAGCCGATACGACAAAAGCTCGGCATCTGCTCGATCAAGTCGGCCTCGGCGATCGTGCGAATGCCGCCCCGCACGAACTCTCCGGCGGGCAGCGCCAGCGCATCGCCTTGGCCCGCACGCTATACGAAGACCAGGAAGTCGTGCTGATGGATGAGCCTTTCGCAGGCCTCGACGCACCCACGCGCTGGCGCCTTCAAGACCTCGCCGCGACGCTGCTGGCGGGCCGAACCGTGCTGCTGGTGACACATGACCCGCGCGAGGCGTTGCGCCTGGGCCACGACATCCGCGTGCTGGCCGGACGGCCGGTGAAGCTCGGCCCCGTGCTGTCGCCGCCGGGCGCCACGCCGCGTGCGCTCGACGACGTGTCCCTGCTGGCGATGGAAACGAAGTTGATCGGCGAGATTGCGGACGGTGCCGCATGATCCGCGCCCTCGTCATCATCGCCGGGTTCGTCGCGGCGTGGTTCGCGCTCGTCGCCGCGACGGGCGTGCCGCATTACATCCTGCCCGGCCCGGCGCGTGTGGCCGCCGCCTTCGCCGACAATGCCGGCTTCATCGCCGAGAACGCGGCAATCACGTTTCTTGAGATCGTGCTCGGCATGCTCGTCGGCTTGATTGCAGGCCTGTCCTGCGCGCTCGCCTTGGCGATGTCGCGCCTGCTGCGCGTCTGGATGCTGCCGCTGATCGTCGCGAGCCAAGCGATCCCGGTTTTCGCCATCGCCCCTTTGCTCGTGCTGTGGCTCGGCTACGGCATTGCGTCGAAAATCGCGGCGGCGGCACTCATCATCTTCTTCCCGGTCGCATCGGCGTTCTATGACGGGCTTGCGCGCACCAATGCGGGTTTCCTCGATCTCGCGCGCACGATGGGGGCGCGCAAACCACTCATCCTGCTGCGGTTGCGTTTCCCGGCCGCCTTGCCCGCACTTGCCTCCGGCATTCGCGTCGCCGCGGCCATCGCACCCATCGGGGCGGTGATCGGCGAATGGGTCGGCGCCTCGGCGGGCTTAGGCTTCGTCATGCTGCAATCCAACGCGCAGATGCGCGTCGATCTGGTGTTCGCCGCGTTGATCGTGCTCGCCGCCTTCGCGCTGATTTTCTACGCCGCCATCGATCGCTTGATGACGGCGCTTGTTCCGTGGGACCCGAAAAGGATCGATCGATGACGATTTCTCGCCGCGCGCTTCTCGCCGCTTCCGCCGCTGTGCTTGCCGCGCCGTCGATCGTGCGCGCGCAAGCGGGCAAGGAATTCACCGTGCTGCTCGATTGGTTCGTCAATCCGAACCACGGGCCGATCATGGCGGCGCAAGAACTCGGCTATTTCCGCGACGCGGGGCTCGACACTAAGATCGTGCCGCCGACCGATCCCAACGATCCGCCGCGCCTTGTCGCGGCCGGGCGCGGCGATGTCGCCGTGTCCTACCAACACTCGCTGGTCTTGCAGGCGGTGCAGGATATTCCGCTGATGCGCATCGGTGCGTTGATCGACACGCCATTGTCGACGATCACGGCTTTGGCCGACGGCCCGATCCGCAGCCTGGCGGATTTCAAAGGCAAGCGGATCGGCTATTCGATCTCCGGCATTCAAAACGCGCTTGTGAAGGCGATGTTGGCGAGTGCGAACGTGTCGATCGCCGACGTGCAGATGATCAACGTGAACTTCTCCCTCTCGCCCGCTTTGCTCGCAGGCCGCGTCGAAGGTGTCATCGGCGCGCTGCGGAATTTCGAGCTGCATCAGCTCGACCTCGAAGGAAGGCCGGGCCGCGCCTTCTTCCTCGAAGAACACGGCATCCCGTTGCATGACGGTTTGATCTTCGTCGCCAACCGCGAACGTGCCAAAGCGAAAGACCCTGCGTTGCGCGGCTTCCTGGATGCGGTGGAGCGTGGCGCTCAATACTGCGTCAACAATCCCGACGAAGCATGGAAGCTGTTCTTGAAGGGCCGCACGCAGCTCGACAACGAACTGAACCGCCGCGCCTGGAAATCGACCCTACCGCGCTGGGCGCATACGCCCGCCGCCTTGGATCGCGCGCGCTACAAGCGCTTCGCCGAATTCCTGGCGGCGTCGAAGCTGATCGCCAAGGAACCCGATCTCGATAGTTTCGTCGCGGCGCTCTAAACCTTTTCCGCGAGGCGCGCGGCCTCGGCGCGGATTTCGGCTTCCTGCACCTCGACCTGGCGGCGCCACATCTGCGCATAGAGCCCGCCCATCGCCAACAGCTCGGCATGGCGGCCGCGTTCAGCGACGCGCCCCTTGTCGAGCACGACGATCTGGTCGGCATCGACCACGGTCGACAGGCGATGCGCGATGGTGAGCGTCGTCGTCCCCGCCGAAATCTGGCGCAGCGATTCCTGGATTTCCTTTTCGGTGCGCGTATCGAGCGCCGACGTCGCCTCGTCGAACACCAGCAGCTTGGGCCGCTTCAGGATCGTGCGCGCGATCGACACGCGCTGGCGTTCGCCGCCCGAGAGTTTCAGGCCGCGCTCGCCGACCCGGGATTCGTAGCCGTCGGGCAGCGATAGGACGAAATCATGGATGCGCGCGAGCTTCGCCGCCGCCACGACCTCGTCGTGCGAGGCGTCGGGACGGCCATAAGCGATGTTGTAGCCGATCGTGTCGTTGAACAGCACCGTATCCTGCGGAACGATACCGATCGCGGCGCGCAAGGAAGCTTGCGTCACATCGCGGATATCCTGCCCGTCGATCAAGATGCGCCCGCTATCGACGTCGTAAAAACGGAACAACAGGCGCGAGATCGTCGATTTGCCCGCACCGGACGCGCCGACGATGGCGATCATGTGGCCGGGCTCGACCTCGAAATCCACGCCATGCAGGATCTTGCGGCGCGGATCGTAGCCGAAACCGACCTGCTCGAAGCGCAAACGCGCCCCTTCCACCCGCAATGCGGGCGCGCCGGGCTTATCGACGATTTCCTCGCGCGCATGCAACAGACGGAACATCGAGCTCATATCGATCAGCGCTTGGCGCACTTCGCGATAGACCATGCCGAGGAAATTGAGCGGCAGATAAAGCTGGATGAGATAGGCATTCACCAGCACGAAGCCGCCGACGGTCATACGGCCCGCGGCGACTTCCGTGGCCGCGAGCAGCATCACCGCCGTCAGGCCGATCGCGATGGTGAAGCCTTGGCCAACGTTCAACAGCGACAGCGAGGTCTTCGACAGGATCGCCGCGCGTTCGTAGGAGTCCAAGGAAACGTCGAAGCGACGCGCCTCATGTGCTTCGTTGCCGAAATATTTGACCGTCTCGTAATTCAGCAGCGAGTCGATCGCCTTGGTCGAAGCTTCACCTTCCGCTTCCAGCATCTTGCGCCGATAGCGCAAGCGCCAGGCGGTGATCGCGAAAGTATAAGCGACGTAGAGCCCAATCGTGACGAGCGTCACGGCGGCGAAGCGCCAATCGTAGAGCCACCACAAAATGCCGCAGACCATGACAATTTCCAGAATCGTCGGGATGATCTGGAAGATCAGGAAATGCAGCAGGTTTTCGATGCCGGCCGTGCCGCGTTCGATGGCGCGGTTGAGGCCGCCGGTCTGCCGGTCGAGATGGAAGCGCAGCGACAGGCGATGAAGATGCTGGAAGGTTTCGAGCGCCACTTGGTGCATCGCCTGATGCGCCACGCGCGCGAACACGATCTCGCGCAACTCGGTGAACAATTGCGACATGACGCGCGCAGCGCCATACGCCATGACGATGGCGATCGGCACCACGATCTCCGCCCCGCCGGCGCCCGACAGCGCATCGACCGCGCGCTTGTAGAAGATCGGCACGGTCACGGTGGCGAGCTTGGCGCCGACCAGCATCAACAAGGCGATCGCCACGCGAACGCGAATCTCCGGCCGATCCTTGGGCCAGAGATAGGGCAACAGGCGGCGGATCATCCCCACGTCTTGCGTGGGGTCGACACCGGGAACATTGAGCGGATCGGAAGGCTGGGAACGACGTCGCATCGGCCCTATGTAGGGCGCCCGAGCGCGCTTCGCCAGAGCGTTGCTGTTTCCGGCGGTGACTTATTGCGCCGCGTCGGGCCGGCCGGACGCCGCCGGGGCCAGCGCCAGCGTCATTGCGCGCAGCAAGGCGGTTTTGCGGAAGGGCTTGGAGATATAGTCGGTCATCCCGGCTTCCAGCGCCTTTTCGCGGTCGCTTTCGAACGCGTTGGCGGTAACCGCGACGATCGGCACCTGCCCGGCGATTCCCGGCATCGCGCGGATCGCTTGCGTCGCCCCATACCCGTCCATCTCGGGCATGTTGACGTCCATCAAGATCAGATCGAATGCCTTGGCGCGCTGCGCTTCGATCGCCTCAAGGCCGTTCTCGGCGGTGCCGATCTCCACGCCCAGCGGTTCCAGCATCGCTTCGACGATCATGCGGTTGGTCTGATTGTCTTCGGCGACCAACACGCGCACCGGCCGGCCGAACCCGCCGGCAACGGAAGCGAATTCCCGCGCCCAATCGACATCCTTGCGCGCGGCGTCGGCCCGCTCCTCCGCCGCCAAGCGCAAGGGTACGGCGAAGGAAAACACGCTGCCCTGCCCCGGTTTGGAATCCGCGCGCACATCGCCGCCCATGCGCGCGACGAGGCGCTTGCTGATCGCGAGGCCCAGCCCCGTGCCGCCGAAGCGGCGCGCGATCGACCCGTCGAGCTGCTCGAACTCGCGGAACAATAGCGGCAAGCGATCCGACGCGATGCCGATCCCGGTATCGATCACGCGCACGATCAAGCGGCTGCGGCCGTCCGCTTCGGGCCGCGCCGACATTTCCACGTCCACGCGCCCGCGCTCGGTGAATTTGACCGCGTTCGACAGCAAGTTCAGCAGCACTTGGCGCAAACGGCCGGCATCGCCGACAAGGCGCGACGGGACATCGTCGGCCGAGCTCCATTCCAGGACCAGTCCCTTGGCGCGCGCGCGCGGCTGCACGATATCGACCGTCGCGCGCACCAAGGCGCGCGGATCGAAAGGCAGATCCTCGAATTCCAAGCGTCCGGCTTCGAGTTTCGAGAAATCGAGCACGTCGTTGATGATCTGCAACAACGCTTCCGACGCGTCACGGATCGCGTCGACATAGCGGCGCTGCGTGGGATCGAGCGTCGTGTCGTTCAACAAACCCGCCATGCCCATGACGCCGTTGATCGGCGTGCGCACCTCGTGGCTCATCGTCGCCAGGAAGTTCGACTTGGCTTCGTTGGCGGCTTCGGCGGCTTCCTTGGCGTTGCGCAAAGCTTGCGTGATGCGATGCTCGGCCGTCACGTCCTGCAGAATGTGGATCTGCCCGCCTTGGTGCGAGGGAATGCCGATCACGCGGATCGTGCGCCCGTCGCCCAATGTGCGCTCGTAGCGCGCACCGTTGTTGAGGCGTGCCAGCGCCGTCATCGACCAGGATTCGCGCGCATTGGCGGGAATATCGTAGATCGACGAACTCGCGTGCAGCTGCATCAGATCGAAGCCCAGCATGCCGGGTTCGAGCTTGCCGTCGACATAGGGGAACATTTCGACGTAGCGCTTGTTCCACAAAATCACGCGGCCGGTGGCGTCGAGCATCAAGAACCCGTCGCGCAAGGATTCGATGCCGTCGCGCAACGTGCGCTCGCTGTCCTCGGCCGAAATACGCGCGAGCGCCAAGGCTTGGCGCGCTTCCATTTCCGCCGTCAGGTCGCGGCCCGACCCGCGATAGCCCGCGAAATTGCCGTCGAAATCGTAGAACGGCTTGCCCGAGACCGAGAAGAATTGCCGCCGCCCCAGCCGATCCACGCGCTCGAACGTAAAGTCGCGGAACGGTTCGCGCCGTTCGAGCAACGCCAGATGCGCCTTCAACTGGGCGTCGCTCACGCCCATCAACGGCGTTTCCTCGATCCGCATGCCGTATTGCTTGGCGAGGCCCAGCCCCCACGGGTCTTGCCCGCCGGTCGAGAACCAGGTGAAGCGCAGATGCTTGTCCTGTTCCCAGAACCAATCGGCGGTCGTTTCGGCGAAATCGCGGAAGCGCTGCTCGCGCTCCTCCAGCCGCGACTGGATGCGCGACAGTTCCTCCAGCCGGCGATGGAGCTGCATGGCGAGGGCCAGAATCGACAGCCCCGCGACCAGCGCCAACCCCACCAGCAGCGCGTCCGAGCGCGTGATTTCGTCCACCGCCCGGACGAAAAACGCGCCGATATCGAAGGTGCGCAATCCGTCCACGCCGCTAATGCGATCCCCGCGCGATTAAGATTTACGGACCCTACAATCCCCGCTCCCGCCCGGCAAGCGACGGCAAGTCAATACCTTGCAAATCCACCGGCGGCTCCGCTAAATTCTCCACATCAGAGCCGGGCCATGTTCCGAAGTCCGGCGCAATCAATCTTTCAGGAGAGGCCCTCTCATGATGCTTCGTCGCGATTTCCTTAAAACCTCCGTCGCCGCCGGCGCTCTCGCCGGCATGTCGGCGCCCGCCTTCGCCCAGACGATGGATCGTCTGCGCATGTACATCCCCGCGGCACCGGGCGGCGGCTGGGACCAGACCGGCCGCACGATGGAACAGGCGATGCGCGCGGCCGGCATCGTCAACAACTTCCAATTCGAAAACGTGCCGGGTGCCGGCGGCGCCGTCGGGCTGCCCCGCTTCCTGGGCATGCGCGGCCAGAGCGACATTCTGATGGTCGCAGGCCTCGTGATGATCGGCTCGCTGATCGCGAATAAAAGCCCGGTCAAGGTCACCGACGCCACGCCGATCGCGCGCCTGACCGGCGAATACCAAGTCGTCGTGGTGCCGCCGAATTCGCCGCACCAAGATATGCGCAGCCTCGCCGCCGCCGTGAAGGCGAACCCGGGTGCGGTGTCGTGGGCCGGCGGTTCGGCCGGCGGCACCGACCACATCCTGGTCGGCATGATCGGCCAGACGCTGGGCGTCGAGCCCAAGGCGATGAGCTATGTCGCGTTCTCGGGCGGCGGGCCCGCCCAGGCCGCGTTGCTCGGCGGCCAGACCACGGCCGGCGTGTCGGGTTGGGGCGAATTCGCCGAGCAGATCAAGGCCGGCCGCCTGCGCGCGATCGGCTATTCCTCGCCGACGCGCGATCCCGGCATCAACGTGCCCACGCTCAAGGAACAGGGCATCGACGTCGAACTCGCCAACTGGCGCGGCGTGTTCGCCGCCCCCGGCATCAACGCCAACCAGCGCGCGGCGCTGACGGCGGTGGTCGAGCGCATGGCGAAGTCGTCGCAGTGGAAGGAAGAGTGCACGAAGCGCGACTGGGTCGAAATCCTCATGACGGGCGACGACTTCGGCCGTTACGTGGCGGCCGAAGTCGCGCGTATCGAGGGCGTGCTCAAGAATCTGGGCCTCGCCACCTGATTCGATTGCGAAGCCGGCGGTGCCGCTCTTTCAAAGGGCGGCACCGCCGGTTTTTTCTTTGCGCCGGGGAATCATGAATTTCAAACTCACCGCCGACTCCTGGGTCGGCATCGCGGTCTTGGTTTTCGCGGGCATCGTCTATTACGAAGCCGCACAGATTCCAGCCTCCCCGCTTTACGCGCGCGTTGGCCCCGCCGTGTTTCCCTACTTCATTTCCGGCGCCATGGCGCTGTTGGGTGTGGCGCTGCTCGTGCAAGGTTTGCGCGGCGGCTGGTCGCACGAAGATCCGGAACTCACACTGAAGCCCGATTGGCGTGCCGTGTTTTGGGTGGCGCTGGGCCTTGGCATCAATCTCGCGACGATCGCCGATCTTGGCTTCACGCTGGCGTCGGCACTGATGTTCGCTTGCGTTTCGCGCTGCTTCGGCTCCACGCGCCCGGTCGCCGATTTCGGCGTCGAACAAGTCACCGACGCCGGCGCGATCGGGGCAGCGATCGACATCATCGCATCGGTGCGGCTTGCCGAAGAGGTTGTCGATTATATCGTCCGGCTGATCCGTTCGACGCGCGCCAGCCCGGACCTCGAATGCGGCGCCAGCCCGCGCGCCGCGACGATGCTCGCCCGCGCCGCCTGCGCCGCCGCCGCGCTCGAAGGCCGCGACTATGTGATTCCCGATGACGTCCAGCGCCTTGCCGCCGGGGTGCTGCGGCATCGCGTCATCCTGTCGGCCGCC
>JAIUNH010000141.1 GCA_020161965.1 Pseudomonadota bacterium | reverse complement strand
CATCTCCTCCGGCCCCGACAGCGCGGCCTCGATCGTCAGGTCGCTGTGATCGAGATCGACCTTGCGCCATAGCTGGTTAAGCAGCGAGGTCGCCGCGTGCTGACGTTCCATCCCTTCGGCGGCCCAGAGCGGCACGTAGCGCCAATCGATCGCGATCGGCGCGATCGGCGTGGTGCGCAGGCGCTTGACGAACAGCACCGGCGTGCCGGGCGCAATCCGCAGCACGCGCGCGATATCGGCCGGGGCCCCCATGTTTTCGAACACCAGCACCGCGGCGCCGACCTGGATCTCGTTCGATTCCCACTGGCTGCCGACATGCGAACCGACCGCGAGTTTTTCCTCGACCTTGCGCAGGCTGACGATCGTGCCGTGCCCGCGTCGGCGGCGCAGCACGCCCGCCTCAACCAATTCGGTCAGCGCTTCGCGCACCGTGGCGCGGCTGACGTCGAACATCGCCGTCAACTCGTCGTCGGAATAGAAGCGCTTCTCCGGGTCGCTCCACCCGCCGACCATCGCCAGCAACCGATTGCGGATTTGGACATAGAGCGGGATCGGGGAAGCGCGATCCAAAGACTGAAATGCGGAGACGTTGCCGCGCTCCGGGCGCTTGCGATTCATGCGATAGCCCCTGAAATTCCCCACATCGGAAGAGCGTAGAATTCGAACAAATATTCACCCATGACTTGAACGCTACCCTAGCGCACGCGGCCCTGGTAGAAAAATCGCCTGGGAGAGAACCATGCCTTTAATCAAATACGTGACGGACATCCATTTCGACTTCGGCGCCGCGAAGGCGCTGGGCGAGCTTTGCGCCGCGCACGGGATTTTGCGCCCGTTGATCGTGACCGACAAGGGCGTGATCGCGGCGGGTGTTGCCGCGCAGGCGCTGGCCGCGATCGAAGGCAAGCTGCCCTTGGCGGTGTTCGACGAAACCCCCGGCAATCCGACCGAAGCGGCCGTGGACAAAGCGACGGCGCTCTATCGCGATCATAAGGCCGACGGGATCATCGCCATCGGCGGCGGCTCGTCGATCGATTTGGCGAAGGGTGTCGCGATCCTGGCGGGCCACCCCGCCCCGCTCGCCCAATATTGCACGATCGATGGCGGTGCGCCGAAGATCACCAAATCTTGCGCGCCACTGATCGCCATCCCGACCACGGCGGGTACTGGCAGTGAAGTCGCGCGCGGCGCCATCGTGATCCTGAACGACGGCCGCAAGGTCGGCTTCCATTCCTGGTTCCTGGTCCCGCGTGCGGCCGTCCTCGATCCGGAACTGACCCTCGCTCTGCCCGCCGGTCTGACCGCCGCAACCGGTATGGACGCGATCGCGCATTGCATCGAAGTGTTCCTGGCGCCCGCCTTCAACCCGCCGGCGGATGGGATCGCACTCGACGGCCTCGCGCGCGGCATCAAGTGGATCCGCACCGCCGTCAGCGACGGCAAGAACCGCGAGGCGCGCAAGCAGATGCTCAGCGCGTCGATGCAAGGGGCGATGGGATTCCAAAAGGGCTTGGGCGCGGTTCACTCGTTGTCGCATGCGTTGGGCAGCTATCGCGCCAAATCGCTGCATCACGGCACGTTGAACGCCGTGCTGCTGCCCGCCGTGCTGCGCTTCAACGAAAGTGCGGAGACGGCCGTGGCCGAAGATAAATACGCAAGGCTGCGGATCGCACTTGGCCTCAATCCCGGTGCCTCGGTCGATCAAGCGATCGCACAGCTCAATCGCGATCTCGGCATGCCCGCAGGTCTGGGCGCGATGGGTGTGGACAAGAGCTTCGTCGACGAGGCGATCGGCAAGGCGATGAAGGACCATTGCCATGGCACCAACCCGCGTATCGCCACACCCGACGAGTATCGCGCAATGATGGCAGAGGCGTGGTGAGCTAAAGCGCTTTCACCGAGCCGCGCAGCACGACGCGCGCGGGATGCATCACGCGCCTTCCCGGCGGCGTGCCGTTTTCGATCCGGTCGATCAGAATGTCCCAAGCGCTTTGGGCGATCAGGTCGATCGGGTGTCGCACGACCGACAGCGGCGGCGTGGTGAGTTCGGCCCAATCGGGTTCGTCGAAGGCGACGACGGAAAGATCGTCGGGGATTTTCACGCCCAGCGACGACAGCGTGAGCAGCAGCGCTTCCGCGATGGTCGAGTTCGACGCCACGATCGTGTCGGGGCGTTGGCCACCCGCCAGCAGATCGCGGATCTGGCCCGCGAAGATCGCGTCATCGGGATCGCGGATCAGCGTCGTCGCCACGATCCCGGCCTTCGCCCCTTCGCGCGCCAAGGCAGCCATACGCTGGCGCGTGGTCACGAGTTCGGGCCAGCGCACGACGAAGCGCACGTCCCGCCGCCCGCGCGCAGCGAGCGCGTGAACGAGTTCGGTCATGGCGCCATCGTTGTCCATCGTCACGTAATCGAAACGCGGATCGTCCAGACCGCGGTCGATCATCACGGCTGGCACGCCGGAATCCGCGATCAAATCGAAGGTCGGTTGCGGGGCGACAGTCGGCACCAGGATCAACCCATCGACTTGGCGTTCGATCAGGGCGCGCATGCGGCGCAATTCGATCTCCGGTTCGCCGCGATTGAGGACCTGCATCACTTCGTAGCCGAGATCGCCGCCCATCGTTTCGAAGCGGTCGAGCATCGCGGCGAAATAGGCGCTTTTGGTGTCGTGAACGACCAGCCCGACCACGCGCCACGCCCGCCCGCGCAGGCTTTGGGCGTTGCGGTTGGGCACGAAGCCCAGGGCAGCGATGGCTTCCTCCACCGCCGCGCGGCGACGGTCGCTGACCGCGATGCGCCGGTTGATGACGTTCGACACCGTCCCGACCGACACGCCCGCCCGGCGCGCCACGTCGCGGATGGTCGGCCGCCCCCCCGAATCATTCCTTGCATCGTCCATGAAGGGAGCATAACATATTTGAACCGGTTCAATCGAAGGCCAAAGACGGCCGCGAGCGCCGGATTTCGGGGGAACGGCCCAAGGCGTCATGAAAATCACGAAAATCGAGACCCATAAGCATTGGGTGGATTGGTGCAATTGGATGTTCGTCCGGATCGAAACGGACGAAGGTCTGGTCGGTTGGGGCGAAGCCTCGCTGCATGGCGCGCTGGATTCGGTCGAGGCCGCGATCCGCGAATTCGCCCCCCATCTGATCGGCCAGGACCCCGCCGGGCCGGAGCGCCATTGGCATCGCCTGTACAACGCGTGGCGCTGGCGGGCGGGTGCCGTGTTCAGCACGGCGTTGGCCGGCATCGATCTCGCCTTGTGGGATCTCGAAGGTAAGCGCCTCGGCGTGCCGGTGCATCGCCTGCTGGGCGGCGCGCATCGCGACAAGCTGCGCGTTTACGCCAGCCACTGGCTCAACGCCAAGATGACGCCCGACGAAGCCCATAAGGGGGCGAAGGAAGCCGTGCGCCGCGGCTTCACCGGGTTCAAATTCTCGCCGCTGACGCACGAGGCGATGAAGGCCGACGAAAGCGGTGCCATTCGCCGCGCGACCGAGGTGATGGCCGCCGCCCGCGAAGGGGCCGGCCCCGACGTCGATATCTTCATCGAGTGCAGCGAATCGTTGAGCCCCCGCACGGCGGTGATGCTCGACCGCGCCTTCGCGCCCTATCGTCCGGGTTGGTTCGAAGAACCCGTTCCGTTCGAGAACGCGGCCGTGATGGTGCGCTTGCAGCGCGAAATCTCGACGCCCATCGCCACCGGCGAACGCCTTCTGTCCCGCTACGAATATCGCGAATTGATCGAGGGCGGCGGCGTCAAGATCATCCAGCCCGATCTGATGCATGCGGGCGGCATCACCGAAGTGCGCCGCATCGCGAGCTTCGCGGATACCTATTACATCCCCGTCGCCCCGCATAATCCGGGCGGGCCGATCTGCACGGTGGCGTCGATGCATTTGGCCGCTGCGATCCCGAATTTCTACATCCTCGAGCAGATGGAACCGCAGCGCGAGTTCCGCGACCGCTCGGCCCTGCCGGCGGTGAAATTCGAGAAGGGCCATTTCATCCTGCCGCAAGGCCCCGGCTGGGGGATCGAACCCGATCTCGAAATCATGAAGTCCAAGCCCTACCAGCCGCAGTCGCGCGTCGAGCGCGGCGGCGCGCTGTGGTCCTGAACGACAAGAACCAAACGATCCATAAAAGGAGGAAACCCATGTCGCGTAACGCCCTGCTCGCCGCCGTCGCGGTGATCGCTTTGGCCGGCCCCGCCGCCGCCCAGAACCGCGTCACCATTCAATGGCAGACGCCCAATCTGACCGAAGCGCAATACGAGCCGATCTGGAAGCAGACGATCGCCGAGTTCGAAGCCGCGAACCCGGACGTGAAGGTCGAGCCGATCCTGGTCGCGCGCCGCGACCATTGGACGAAATTCGTCGCCTCGGCCCAGGCGCGCCAAGCGCCGTGCATCGTCGCGGTGGACCTCACGACCGCCGCCGCCGAAGGCTATCTGCGCCCGATGGACGATTTGTGGGCGAAGGAACCTGCGTCGTTCCGCGACGCGTGGGCGCCGGAAATGCTCTCGGCCGCGAAGTGGGAAGGCAAGCTCTACGGCCTGCCGAATTGGGGCGGCACCTATGCCGAAGTCTATAACCGCGAACTGGTCGAGAAGGCCGGGCTCGATCCCAAGAACCCGCCCAAGACTTGGGACGAATATCTGCGCTGGTCGAAGGCGCTGACCGGCCCGGATCGTTGGGCCACCAGCATTCTCGGCGGCAAGACCGACACGACGACGCGCGTATTGCTGACCTGGATTTGGGGCAATGGCGGCGAAGCGTTCAACGCCGACATGACCGAGGCGACCTTCGCCAAGAACCCGAAATCGCTGGAAGCGATCAAGTTCTATCTGGGTCTGTTCACCAAGGAAGGTGTGGCCTCGCCGGCCCCGACGACGACCAACTACCTCGAACAGACCGTGCTGTTCGCGCAAGGCAAGATCGCCACGATGCGCAACGCCTATTGGTCGATCGCCAAGGTGATCGGCGACAACCCGGCGATCGAAGGCAAGATGTTCGTGGCCCCCATGCCTTCGAACATCCCCAACGCCCCCACGCTCGCCAGCGTGTCGGCGCATTCGATCTCGCAAAGCTGCCGCTATCCCGAACAGGCGTGGCGCTTCATCAAGTTCGACATGGACAAGAAATGGGCCATCGAACGCGCGGTGAAGGCCAACTGGATGCCGCTGCGCCGCGATCTGGTGAACGAGCCCGAGTTGAAGGCCGATCCGATGCTGGCCGAGTTCGTGCGCATCGGCGCCAATGCGCGCTCCTACCCGCTGCCGCACCCGGCCTGGGCCGACATCGCCGTCAACGACATCGTCGACGCGGTGCAGAAGGCGCTGTTGGAGCCCGCGCGCACCGACGAGATCTTCCGTGATCTCGACGCGCGCGTGACCCGCAAGCTGCGCCAGTAATGTCGAATACGACCACCACGACGAACACCCCCGCCCGGTCTTGGACCGGGCGGGGTCTCGCGCGCGAACGCTGGCACGGTTATCTGTTCCTGGCGCCCACACTGCTGTTTCTCGCGGCGGTCATCGTGCTGCCGCTGTTCCACGCTTTCTGGACAAGTTTCCAGCGCATCCGCGGCTTGAACTCGACCTTCATCGGCTTCGCGAATTACGTGCGCGTGCTGGAGGACGAAGCCTTCTGGCATTCGCTGCGGGTCTCGCTCGCTTTCGTTTCGGTTTCGGTCGTCGCCCACGTGCTGCTCGGCCTGCTTCTGGCACTCGCCCTCAACAAGATCACTTTCGCGCGCACCGCCTTGCGCGTGCTGTTCCTGACGCCCTGGATGGTCGCGGCGGCCGTCGGCGCCACGATTTGGCTGTGGCTGCTCGAACCGCAATTCGGCGTGCTCAATTACATTCTGCTATCGGTTGGAATCATTTCCGCGCCCGTCGCCTGGCTCGGCACGCCGGGCACGGCCTTCGCGGCCGTGACCACGGTCGAGATTTGGCGCGGCGTGCCCTTCATCATGCTGTTGACGCTCGCGGGGCTTCAAACGATCCCGGCCGAGCAATACGAAGCCGCCGAGATCGATGGTGCCACGTCCTGGCAGAAATTCCGGCACATCACGCTGCCGAACCTCAAATACCTGCTGGTCGTTGCCTCGACGCTCGACATCATCAACGTCGTCCGCCACTACGACATCATCGGGATCATGACCGGCGGCGGCCCTGCGGGCGCGACCGAAGTGCTGCCCGCTTTGCTCTACAACACCGCGTTCCGCGCCAATCGCTTCGGCGAAGCGGCGGCGATCGGCGTGTTGCTGCTGTCGATGGTGCTGATCTTCGCCGCGATGTATCTGCGCATCACCCGCGTGGGCCAAGAGGACGACCGCCGATGAACCGCACCTCTCCCCTGACGCAGGCGGGTCTGTGGATCGCGATTCTGATCGCGGCGCTGGTGACGATCTTCCCGTTCTATTGGATGCTCAACACAGCGCTGAAGCCGCAAAGCGAAGTGTTCCTGTCGCCGCCGGCCTTCTATTCGGCGAATTGGAGCTTCGACGCGTTCCGTACGCTGCTGGTCGAGCGGCCCTTCGCGCGTTATTTCATGAACAGCTTGATCGTGTCGCTGGGTTCGACCTTGCTGTCGGTCGCACTGGCGACCTTCGCGGCCTATGGCTTCACGCGCTTCCACATCAAGGGTGCCGGCGCGTTGATCGTGTTCCTGCTGTTCACGAAAATGCTGCCCGAGACGCTGCTGATCATCCCCTATTTCCGCCTGATGTCGGAATTGGGGCTGATCAACAGCCATCTCTCGCTGATCCTGGCCTATAGCTCGTTCGCCTTGCCGTTCAGCGTGTGGATGCTGATCGGCTTCTTCCGCTCGATCCCGTTGGAGATCGACGAGGCCGCGATCGTCGACGGCGCTTCGCGCATCACCACGCTGTGGCGCGTCATCCTGCCGCTGGCGCGGCCCGGCCTTGTAGCGGTGGCGCTGTTCACGTTCCTGATTTCGTGGAACGCCTATGTCTGGGCGCTGGTGCTGACGACCGATCCGTCGATGTTCGTGCTGTCGGTCGGCATCGCCAACATGGTCGGCGAGTATCGCGTCCAATGGAACGAACTCATGGCCGCCGCGATGATCGCCGCCGTACCCGTGATGGTGATGTTCGCGTTCCTCGAACGCCACCTCGTCAACGCGTTGACGGCGGGTGCGGTTAAGGGCTAACCGCCTCCGTAGCCGCGGACCAATCTCGGCAAGCCGGTCGACAGGATCGGGAAATAGACCATCACGAAGATGGCGACGATCTGCGCGTAGAAGAACCAGCGCAGCTCATGCCAGAGCTGGCGCAACGTCAGATTCCCGATTTTGCACGCGACGAACAGGCAGATGCCCACGGGCGGCGAGATCAGCCCCAGCGTGCAGCAGACGATCATCACCATCGAGAAATGGATGTCGTCGATGCCCATCTGGCGCGTGACCGGCAGCAGGAACGGGGCGAGCAACAGCAAGGCCGGGCCGGCGTCGAGCGCCAAGCCGATCAGCAGGAACACGACCACGCACACGATCATGAACAAGTTCGGGCTGTCGGCGAAGGCGATGGCGAGACCCGCCGTCCATTCGCCGATCCCGGCCATGATCAGCACGTAGTTGACGATCTCCACCGTCGCGATCAGCAGGAACAGCGACGCGGTGAGGCGCGCCGCGTTGCGCAAGGCCAGCATCGCGCCCTTGCGGTCGAGCGAGCGGAACACGAAGGTCGACAGGATGATCGCGTAGATCACCGCGATGCCGCCCGCTTCCGTCGGCGTGAACACGCCCGACGTGGTGCCGAACACGATGAAGCCCGGCAGACTCAACACGATGGCGCCTTCGCGCGCGATCGAGCCGTAGCGTTCGCGCGGCACGTCGAGCTGCGACACGGGCAATTCGCCGCGAATGCCCTTCCAGAACACCACGCCGCCGCACGCCACGCCCAGGAGCGTCGTCTCACGTCCTGTCCCCCTTGTCTGAACGGAAACTGATCCAACGGGCGTGGAGCCCGCATGGGGCAGCGTATGACGGGGACCGGACGCCCGCATAGGGGGGATTCCCAGGTTTTGTCCCGCATCGTGAGCCCGGCCGAGGGGGTCACCCTCCGGTGCCCTTGGGTGGGTGGCGGTGGCGGCGCGTTGCACTCATGATGGCCGGGATGTTCACCTTCGGCGTGGCCGCCCCGCAGCTGGTAGGACGCCGCCCGGAGCTGGCGATGGCCGCCCGGGCGATCGACGGCGCGCGCGGCGGGCGCAGCACCGCGCTGGTCGTGTCCGGCGGTCCGGGCATCGGCAAGACGGCGCTGCTGGCGGCCACGCGGGACCT
>JAIUNH010000140.1 GCA_020161965.1 Pseudomonadota bacterium | reverse complement strand
ATCGACTGGATGCGGTTCAGCGCGCCGTCGATCAGCGTCGCCTGCACGCCATAGGTCGCCGGCGTCGTCGACTGCGCCTTCAGCAGTTCCGAACGCATGTCGTTGGCGATGTCCTGCATCGACTGGATCGACTTGGCGTAGAGATCGGTGCGGTACTGCGTCGCGTCGATCGCGCGGGTGTAGATCGTCGATTGGACGGTGATCTGGCGATATTGCTGGTAGCGCAGCGTGTCGGAGGCGAGGCCCTGCTGCTGGAAGCTGGACAGAGCGACGCCGATCAGGCCGTCGCGCTTGCGCCCCGTCGACAATTCCTTCTGCAGCTGGCCGAGTTCGGTCTGCTGGCTCGAAAGAATGCGCTGCGTGTCAAGCAGCTGCGCGAGATTGGTCACGCCCGTGATGCTGCCGGCCATGGATTAGCCCCTTCCCAGATTGATCAGCGTGTCGAACATGGTGCGCACCGTTTGCAGCACCTGCGCGGACGCCTGATATGCGTTCTGCAGCGTCACCAGATTGGCCATTTCCTGGTCGATCGAGACGCCCACCGTGTTGCGGTAGCTCTGATCGGTCTGGTGACGCAGCGTTTCGGAATAGTCGGCGGTGTTCTGCGAACCGGCGATCGAGCGCGCGGTGTAGGACACGGACGAGCCGATCGTGTTGGAGATCGTCATGGCGCCCGACACGATGCCGGTGTTGTTCAGCGCCGCGACGCCGGTCGGGATCGGGATCGGATCGAAGGTCGCCGACGCGGTCAGGTTCAGCGCTTGCGACATTTCGCCGGCGGCACCCCGCTTCGTCATCACCGCGCCGTTGGCCAGCGTCGGGTTGATCTGCAGCATCGACGCCGAAGGCGGGTTGTTGCCGTAGGCGGGCTCGATCACGTAGACGCTGCCGGCGCCCGGCGCCGTCGTGAAGGCGGGGCTGACCGTCAGCTGGTTCGCCGTGTTGCCGGTGATCTGCGCGACCTGGCCGGCACCCGTGCCCGAGATGATGCGCACCTGATAGGCGATGCCCGTCGCGGTCGGCTGGAAGGCGTTGGCGGTCCAGGTATTGGTCGTGTCGGTCAGCGTGGTCGTCGTCGCCGCGGTGGCGGCGTTCGTCATCAACGGGCCGGTGACCTGCTGGATCGTGTAGCGGCTGGTCGTGTCGGTCGCGCCCAAGCCCGGCGCCGTGATCGACGTCGCGGTGTTGGCCGTGATGATCGCGGACGTGCCCTTGCCCAGACCGTCGGTGATCGTGACGCGGTAGTAGTTGGTCGCGGTCGGCGTCAGCGCGCCGAACGCGGCCGCGCCATCGGTCAAGCCGCCGCCCGCCGTGCCGGCCGAGGCCGTGCCCGAGGTGACGGTCGTCGCCGTCGTCGCCGAGGCGGGGATCGCCAAGGTCGAGAAGGTGAAGAAGTTCGCGGCCAGTTCGTTGCCGTAGGAAGCGCTCTTGTTGTAGGTCGAGTTGACCGTGTACGCGATCTGGTTGGCGATCGCGTCGATCTGGTTGACGTATTTGCGCAACGCGCCGTCCGACGGATCGCTTGAACCCATCACGGTCTGCGAGAAGGTCGAGGTCGAAGCCTGGCTTTCGTAGCCCGCGCGCAAACGCAGGAGTGCATCGAGCTGGCCGCCCGCGAACGCCGTGTTCTGCACGGATTGCGTGCCGCCGTTGATCGTGACCTGGATCTGGTTGGTGTTCGGGTTGTAGCTGAAGCTGGGCGGCACGGCGCCGGACACCAGCGTTTGACCGCCGGCCGTCAGGATCTGCAGCGCCGCGGTGCCGGTGCCGAGCACCTGGACCTTGGTGATCTTCGAGATCTGCGAGACGATCTGGTCCATCTGGTCCTGCAGCTCGCCGATCGGCTGGCCCGTGGACGATTGGTTCACGAGCTGCGAATTGATCGAGTAAGCCTGCGTGACGAGTTGGTTGAGCTGCGTCAGATTCTGATTGATGTCGGTCTGGATCAGCGCGTCGATCTGCTGGGGCTGCGCGGCGAGATTGTTGATCTCCGTCGCCAGCAGCTGACCTTGCGTCGACACCGCGCGCGCGAGCGTCGCGTTTTCCGGATTGGCTTCGTAATCCTTCCACGCCTGCTGGAAGGCTTGGTACATGGTGGTCACGCGCGGCGTGCCGTCCTGCACGCTGAGGAACGAGCCGATGCGCTGCAGGTACTGCTGCTGCACCGCGTTCGCGGCGGCCTCGGAGTTGCGGGCGAGCAATTCGTTCTGAAGCGTTTGGTTGACCGCGCGCGTGACCGACTGAACGGCGACACCGGTGGGCAGGCCTTGGACCGCCGGGGTAATCAGGTTGACGTTCTTGCGGGTGTAGCCGGCGGTCTGCGCGTTCGCGACGTTGGCCGACGCCACACGCGACTGCTGCTGCAGGGTCAGCAGCGAGCTCAGCGACGAGTTAAGGGCGGCGGACAACGACATTTTCGATCTCCAAAGCGCCCGCCGGTCGGAAGATCCGCCGTCAGGCTTGCCAAGGAATTCGCAACGCCCGTGCCAGCGTAGAAATCGTTACATTTCAAGGGGCTGGTTAAAAGCGATTCACCATCGCAGGCCAAATCTGCAGGTCCAACCCGGCAGGATTTGCCGGTCGCAGGGCCGGGTTTGCCCGGTGAGAGTCTGATCCACGGGAATTGGATCACCTGCGTTGGGTTTCCGGCGTGTGCGATCCGCGCGGCGCGGTCCGAAGCCGATAGTGGTTCTATCGGCGAGGACCGCAACAAAGCGGGCGCCCGCCGGAACCCAACCCGAAGGGCCGCGTTCTTTTGCGCCGCAGGGGCGTCGAAGGGCTGGCGCGTAGAACCACTACGCGCGGCGCCCTTCTCCTGCCTGCGTCACAAAATCCCGGCGGCGCAGGCGGTTCAATTCCCGTGGATCAGACTCTAGCGGGCCCCAAAACGAAAAAGGCCGCCGGGATGACCGGCGGCCTTTTCGAAGCGTTTGGGTAAGGGCGTTTAGGCGCTGACGGACCCCATTCCCGCGGCCGGACGGCCGGCGGGGGCCGCCGTCGAGGCCGGGGCGGCGGATGCCGCGGCGCCGGTCTGCGGTGCGAGACCTTCCATGATCGTCTTGTTGACGTTGATCAGGGAGTCGATATCGCCCGTCCCATCCAGCACCTGGATGGTTTCGCGGCCGACCCACAGGCCGATCCCGATGATCTGGGCGCGCAATTCCTTGGGCAGCTTATTGCCCTCGCTCGACAAGTCGACGATGAAAGCGTCCCACACCTTCTTGTTCCAGAGCATAGCGTCGACGAAATCCGACGTGCCGCGCTTGCCGCCGTCGCGCGCCTTGGTCAGGGCGGCGGTCACCTGCCCCAGCAGGCGATATTCCAGCGAACGCGGATTCTCGGTCGCGTTCTGCACTTTACCGTAAGCCTGGTAGCCGCTCATCTTCGACCCCTTGGATCCCGTTCTGTCGCCGGGGGTACCCGCCCCCGGTTTCGGCGCCTGATAGAATGCGCGAATAGATTAACGATAAGATTAAGGGAAAGCGCGGGATTTTGCATCCTTCCTTAAAAAGGGGGGTCCTTATAATCCACCCATGGCCGAATCGATTCTCGCCCAGGCGATGGCCCATCATCAGGCTGGCCGCCTCAACGAAGCGCACGCGCTTTATATGGAAGCGCAAACCGCCGCCCCGTCCGATCCGGCCATTCCCCATTTGCTGGGCGTGCTGCTGTATCAGGCCGGGCATGCGGTC
The DNA here is from genome assembly GCA_020161965.1 of Pseudomonadota bacterium. Classification (GTDB taxonomy): domain Bacteria; phylum Pseudomonadota; class Alphaproteobacteria; order CACIAM-22H2; family CACIAM-22H2; genus Tagaea. The sequence continues at coordinate 4,644 of JAIUNH010000140.1, read as the reverse complement.
GAGGGACTTGCCCAAATCGATCGGGCGATCACGCTGTCGCCCCGGGTAGCACCCTTCCACCTCAACCGCGCCAATGTGCTGATCGCGCTGGGCCAGAATGCCCCCGCCCTTGCCGCAGCGCACACCGCGTTGACGCTCGATCCCAATCTGGCCCCCGCCCGCGCGATGCTGGCGCGTGCCGCTTTGACCGGCGGCGACAACGCCACCGCGATCGCGCATTTCACGATCCTCGCCACTGGCAATCCAGGCGACGTGCAGGCGTGGCTGGGCTTGGCGCTGGCCAAGCACGCGCAAGGCGATGCCGCCACCGCGATCGACGATTACCGCCGCGTGCTCGCACTTACGCCGGGAGAGATCGCGGCGGTCAACGGGCTGGGCGCCGCCTTGCTCGATCTTGGCCGCGCGTCGGACGCCTTGGGCGTGCTCGCGCCCTTCGGCGAATGCGGCTGGGGGCCGCTGCTCGCCAATCTCGGCAATGCGCGTCGCGCGATGGGCGATATCGACGGCGCCATCGAAGCGCTGAAGCGTGCGGCCGCACTCGACCCCAACAACGCGATCACGCTCGCCAATCTCGGCGCGATGCTGGCCGAACGCGGCGATATCTCCGGCGCGCGCGAGGCGTGCCTTGCCGCGCTGACAGCAGATCCCGGCCACGGCCCCGCGCGCTCCAACCTCGCCGCCGCGATCCTCGATGCGGGCGATGCCGTTGCCGCGCGCGAACAATGGGACGCGATCGACGGCGATCCGATCGCCGGCGCCAATGCGCTTTACGCCAGATTGTTCGATCCCGCGATCACGCGCGAACAGGCGCATGCCGCCGCGATGAAATGGGCCGCGCGCTATTCCCCGCAAACGCCGCCCGCCCCCGCTTCGCGCAAACGCGACGGCAAATTGCGCGTCGGTTTCGTGTCGCCCGATCTGCGTTCGCATTCGGTCGCGTGGTTCCTGTTGCCGTATCTTGCCGCGCGCGCGACGGACAAGATCGCGCTTTACGCCTATTCCGAACTCGCCAACGAAGATGCGATCAGCGCCAAGCTGAAACCCGGCTTCGACGTCTGGCGCACGACGATCGGCCAAACCGCCGACGCCGTCGCCGCGCGCATCCGCGAAGACGGGATCGACGTGCTAGTCGATCTTGCGGGCCATACGGCAGGCAATCGGCTGGATGTGTTCGCGCGCCGCGCCGCCCCCGTGCAGGCAAGCTGGCTTGGCTATGCCGATCCCACCGGTTTGCCCACGATCGATTGGCGCTTGAGCGATGCGATCTGCGATCCCGATCCGCAAGCGGGGCCCGAAGCGCCGTGGCTGCTGGCGCGCGGCATTCATTGCTACGCGCTGCCCGAAGGCACGCCCGAGCCCATCCCCGGCGACAATCCCGCACCGGTCTTCGGGTCCTTCAATATCTGGCCGAAACATTCCGCACCTTGCTTGGCGCTGTGGGCGGAGATCTTGCGCCGAATCCCCGAAGCGAAGCTCGTCCTCAAAAACCGCGCGCTGGCCGATCGCGCCGTCGCCGAGGCCGCGCATGCGCAGCTCGAGAAACTTGGCGTCGCGCGGGATCGTGTCACGTTGCTGTCGCGGGTCGAAAACCCGCGCGCGCACCTCGCCCTCTATAACGGCATCGACGTGGCACTCGACACCTTCCCCTATAACGGTGTCACGACGACCTGCGAGGCGTTGGCGATGGGCGTGCCCGTGGTCACCTTATTGGGAACGCGGCCGGCGGGGCGCACGGCCGCCGCCCTGCTCACGCGCGCGGGGCATCCCGAATGGATCGCCCGCGATCCCGACACCTATATACGTCTGGCGGTCGATCTCGCGCGCGACAAGGCCAAGCGCGCCGCTTTGCGCACGACGTTGCGCGGCGAGATTTCGCGAAGCGAATTGGGGGATGCGCAGCGCTTCGCGCGCGATCTCGACGCAGCGTTTCTGGCGATGGCCGATACGCGCGAACGGGAAAAAACTGCCGGGTGAATTCTTCCGCGCAGGCCTTTTTCGCCGCCCCAAACGGATCGTAAATCTCAATATTTCAATGACTTAAATATTGGCCTCGGGCTTGCTGAGAAGGGGGAGACCAAAACCCAGAACGCGAGTTCGCACCAATGGATTTGTCCGCCCTCGAAAGCCTGCTGCGTACCGACAACAGCTCGGCCAACCAGCCCCGCCGCTTCGCCGACAATTCGGGCGAGCGCTTCGCCCAATTGCTGGGTCAGGCGGATAGCAAGTCGCGTTCGGCAGCACCCAGCCACGCGCGCCGCGAAACGCGCAACGAAGATTTCAGCGCCCGCCCGCAGCGCAACGATCGCAACGATCGTCCGGAACGCGCCGAGCGGCCCGAGCGTAACGACCGCCCGGAAAAGGCGGAGCGCCCGGAGAAGAACGATCGCCCCGAGCGGATGGACAAAGTCCACGCCGACAAAGCCCAAGCGGAAAAGGCGCGCGCCGAAAAAGCCGCCGCCGAGAAAACCGTTTCCGACAAGGTCGTGCCCGCGAAGGAAACCGACGCGAAGGACACGGATGTCGTCGTCGCCAAGCCGGCCGACAATGCCGTCGCCGATGAAGCGAGCGTCGATAAGGATACGCAAGCCAAGACCGACACGGCGGATGCTGATGCGGTTGTGGATACGGATGCGAACGCATCGACCGGCGTGTCGCCCGAGCTCGTCAAGATGTCGGCCCTCACCGCCGCCCATCAGATCGGCCTGATGATGGCCAAGATGAAGGGCGAAGCGGGCGAAACTCCGGTCGAGGGCGGCGAAGCCGTCGCCGTCGCCGGTGCCGACGCAAAGGCCGCCAAGCAACAACTCGAACTCGCCGCCGGCGCCCATCCCGGCGTGAAGCCGCAAACCGCCGAAGCGGTCGAAGAGGATTTCGCCGACTTCGTGATGCGCGGTGCGGCCAATCCCGCCGCGATGGCCGCCGCCGCCGCAGCGAATGACGACGGCGAAGCCAAGGCGGAAGCCAAAGCCGACGCGAAGGCCGATGCGAAAGGCCAAATGATCGTCACGATGTCGCAACCGATGGCGATGGCCGCCCCGGTCGCCCCGGTCGTGGCGCTGGCCGTGCAGGCGAGCGCGCAAGCGCAAGCCGGCAAGGGCGAGATCTCGCTCGACACCGATGCGGCTGCCAACGCCGCCCTCGCCGGCGACGACAAGGCCAAGCCGAACGCCAAGCCCACCGACGCCAATCCGATGTTCGGCCAGGCGCTGGATCGCGCGCAAGGCACGCAATCGGCGCAAGCCACAGCGGAAGCCAAACCGCGCATGCCGGTCGTGCCGCCGCACGAGCAAGTCGCCGTCCATGTGCGCAAGGCGGTCGATGACGGTCACAACCAGATCACGATCCGCCTCAACCCGACCGAGCTCGGCCGCATCGACGTCAAACTCGAAGTCGGCCGCGACGGCACGCTGCGCGCTTCCTTCGCCGCCGAACAGGCCCACACCCTGGAAGCCTTGCGCAACGACAGCCGCCAGCTCGAACGCGCGTTGCAGGAAGCCGGTCTCAAGCCCGATGCGGGCGGCCTCAACTTCTCGATGCGCGGCGACAATCGTGAGAACGCGCAAGCCTTCGCCGATCTGGGCCGCGATCAGCGCGGCCGCGCCGGTCGCGACGGCGGCGGCGACGACACCATGTCCAACGCCGCCCCCGCCCCCATTCAAGCCAATTACCGCGCGGCCCGCCGGGCCGCCGGCGGCCTCGATCTGGCCGTTTGATTTAAGGAGATAGAACCATGTCGGGCTCCATCACCACCAACTACACCAGCGGCGGCGCCGCAACCGGCGCTTCGGCGGCTTCCGCCGCGACGTTCGGCAAGAACTTCGACACGTTCCTGAAACTGCTGACCTCGCAGTTGCAGAACCAGAACCCGCTGTCGCCGATGGACACGACGCAGTTCACCCAGCAGCTCGTGCAGTTCTCGTCGGTCGAACAGTCGATCCGCCAGAACCAGAACCTGGAGACGTTGATCGCGCTCCAGAAGAGCTCGCAGGCGGGCAACGCGGTCAGCTATATCGGCAAGACCGTCGACGTGAACGGCGACGTGGTCGGCTTGGTCGGCGGCGAAGGCGTGGTCACCTATCAGTTGGCCGACACCGCCGCGCGCACGATCGTCAACATCTACGACAAGGACGGCAAGCTCGTCCGCCGCTTGGAAGGCGACAACGACGCCGGCCGCAACGCCGTGTCTTGGAACGGCAAGTCCGACACCGGCGCGCAATTGCCCGACGGCGACTACAAGGTCGAAGTCGTGGCGCAAGGCTACGCGGCCGAGAACATCCAGGTCAGCACGATCATCACCGGCGTCGTGTCGGATGTCCGCTTCATCGGCGGCGCCACGATGCTGACGATCGACGGCGTGACCCTGCCGCTGAGCCAGCTTGGCGCCGTGCGCGGCACGCCCGCTTCGTCGAGCTGAGCGGAGATCTAGCGAATGTCGACGCGCCTCGCCCACGCCGCGGCTTTGGCCGCCGCCAGCCTCGCCGCGCGCGAGGCGGCGGGCTGGCGCGCGGGCGGTGCGTCCTTCGCGAAAATGCTCGAAGGCTTCGCCGAGCCGTTGTGGACCGACACGAACGCCCGGCGCGCGGCGAGCGGCGATTGGCGGACGGACGGCGCCTATCAGGTAAAGCTGCCGCGCGGCAGCGAAAC
>JAIUNH010000139.1 GCA_020161965.1 Pseudomonadota bacterium | reverse complement strand
CGCATAATTTCGAACATGCCGACACCGACGTGTTGTTCAAGCATTTCGCCGACGCCGAGAAGGAATGCCAGTCGCTTCTGGCGCATAAATTGGCGCTGCCCGCGTACGACCAATGCATCAAGGCGTCGCACCGCTTCAATCTGCTCGACGCGCGCGGCGTAATCTCGGTCACCGAGCGCCAAGCCTATATCGGCCGCGTGCGCGCACTCGCCAAAGCCTGCTGCGAAGCGTGGCTGGCGGGGGAGGGCTCGAACAATGTCTGAGCTTTTCCTCGAACTTTTCTCCGAAGAAATCCCCGCGCGCATGCAAGCGCGCGCTGCCGAGGATTTGAAGCGCCTCGCGACCGAACGTTTGACGGCTGCGGGCCTGAGCTTCACGCGCGCCGATGTGTTCGTGACACCGCGCCGCTTGGCGCTGGTCGTCGATGGCTTGCCGGCGCGCACGCCCGACCTCAAAGAAGAAAAGAAAGGCCCGCGCGTCGGTTCGCCCGACCAAGCCATTCAAGGATTCTTGAAGGGGGCGGGACTCGCCTCGCTCGACACTTGCGAAAAGCGGATGGTCGGCAAGGCCGAATTCTGGTTCGCGATCGTCGAGAAGAAGGGTCAAGCGACTTCCGATCTTCTGCCCAGCCTGATCGCCGACGCGGTAAAGGCGTTCGGCTGGCCCAAATCGATGCGCTGGGGCGCCAATCGCTTCGCCTGGGTGCGCCCGCTGCAAAGCGTGCTGGCGCAGTTCGACGGCAAGACGCTGGCCGGCGCCATCGATCTCGGCGGCACGACGCTCGCCTACGGCGACACGACGCAAGGCCATCGCTTCTTAGCGCCCGCGCGCTTCGCAGTCGCGAATTTCGCGGACTATCAGTCGAAGTTGCTGGCGGCGAAAGTGCTGCTCGATCCCGCCAAGCGCCGCGCCAAGATTCTCGCCGATCTGGAATCTAAAGCGAAGGCGCTGGGTCTGACCTTGCGCGACGATCCGGGCTTGCTCGATGAAGTCACGGGCCTCGTCGAATGGCCGGTCGTGCTGACCGGCGCCATCGACGCGAAATTCATGGACGTGCCGCAGGAAGCGCTGATCACGTCGATGCGCGCGCACCAGAAGTATTTCGCGTTGCTCAATGCCGACGGCTCGCTCGCACGCCAATTCGCGCTGGTCGCGAATATGGAAACCGACGATGCGGGCGCCACGATCGTCGCGGGCAACGAGCGTGTACTCCGCGCGCGCCTGTCCGACGCCAAATTCTTCTGGGATTTGGATCGCAAGACGAAGCTCGCCGACCGTTTGCCCGCTTTGGCCCAGCGCGTGTTCCACGCCAAGCTCGGCACGATGGCGCAGAAGGTCGAGCGCCTCGAAAAACTTTCTTCCTTCATCGCGACGAAACTCGGCGCCGACGCGACCGCCGCGTCGCGCGCGGCGAAGCTCGCCAAGGCCGATTTGTCGTCCGGCATGGTCGGCGAATTCCCCGAGCTGCAAGGCGTGATGGGCCGCTATTACGCGCGCCATGACGGCGAGACGGCCGAAATCGCCGACGCGATCCGCGCGCATTACCAGCCGCTGGGCCCGTCGGATGCGTGCCCCTCGGCTCCCGTCTCGGTCGCGGTGGCGCTCGCCGAGAAACTCGACACGCTGGCCGGGTTCTGGTCGATCGACGAAAAGCCGACCGGCTCGAAGGACCCGTTCGCGCTGCGCCGTTCGGCGCTGGGCGTGATCCGCCTGATCGTCGAGAACAAGCTGCGCTTGGGCTTGCGCGCGGTGTTCGACGCGGCCTTCGCCGCTTACGGTACTGCGAAGCCCGAACTCGGCGCCGATCTGATGGGGTTCTTCGCCGATCGTTTGAAGGTCGTGCTGAAGGAAAAGGGTGTCCGCCACGATCTGATCGACGCGGTGTTCGCGCTGGGCGGCGAGGACGATCTGGTGCGCTTGCTCGCGCGCGTCGACGCCCTCGACGCATTCCTGAAGGGCCAGGACGGCGCCAATCTGCTGATCGGCTATCGCCGGGCGGCCAATATCGTCGCCATCGAAACGAAGAAAGACGGTGCGGCACAAACCGGTGCCGCCGATCCCGCCTTGTTCGCGCAAGCGGAAGAAAACGCGCTGTTCGCCCGTTTGGGCGAGGTGGGAACGAAGCTCGACGCCGCGCTGAAGGCCGAAGATTTCGCTGCCGCGATGGCGGCCCTCGCTACGCTGCGCGGGCCCGTCGACGCGTTCTTCGACAAGGTCACCGTCAATGCCGAGGATCGCGCGTTGCGTGCGAACCGGCTCAAATTGCTTTCCGCGATCGGCGCCGCACCTGCACGCGTCGCCGATTTCTCCAAGATCGAAGGCTAAAGGGATCGCGCCATGGCCAAGTGGGTTTACTCGTTCGGGAACGGCAAGGCGGAAGGCAAAGCGGAGATGCGCAATCTCCTGGGCGGGAAGGGCGCCAATCTCGCCGAGATGAGCAATCTCGGTTTGCCCGTCCCTCCCGGCTTCACCGTGACGACCGAAGTTTGCACCCACTACTACGCCAACAAGCGCGAATATCCCGCCGATCTGCGCGCCCAGGTGAATGCGGCGCTGGCCCAGGTCGAAAAGATCACCGGCCGTAAATTCGGCGATCCCGCGAAGCCGCTGCTCGTGTCGGTGCGTTCAGGTGCGCGCGCGTCGATGCCGGGCATGATGGACACGGTCCTCAATCTTGGCCTCAACGACGTGACGGTCGAAGGCCTCGCCGCCGAAAGCGGCGATCCGCGCTTCGCCTATGATTCCTATCGCCGCTTCCTGCAAATGTACGGCGACGTCGTGCTCGAAGTGGATCACCACCATTTCGAGGAATTGCTGGAACAGGCCAAGTCCGATCGCGGCGTGTCGCTCGATACGGATATGACCGCCGAGGATTGGAAGGCGCTCGTCGCCGCCTATAAGGCGATGGTTGAAAAGCAGCTCGGTCGTCCGTTCCCGCAGGATCCGCAGGAACAGTTGTGGGGGGCTGCCGGTGCGGTGTTCGCCAGCTGGATGAACCAGCGCGCCAATACCTATCGCCGCTTGCACCAGATCCCCGAGGAATGGGGCACGGCCGTCAACATCCAGGCGATGGTGTTCGGCAATATGGGCCCGGATTGCGCCACGGGTGTCGCGTTCACGCGCGATCCGTCGACCGGCGAGAACGAGTTCTACGGCGAGTTCCTGATCAACGCGCAGGGCGAGGACGTCGTCGCCGGCATTCGCACGCCGCAGCAATTGACGATCCTGGGCAAGGATCGCCAAAAGTCGAAGCTGGCGTCGATGGAAGAGGCGATGCCGGAGACCTTCGCGCAGCTGTGCGATATCCGCGTGAAGCTGGAGCGCCATTACCGCGACATTCAGGACATCGAATTCACGGTCGAGAAGGGCAAGCTCTATATGCTGCAAACGCGCAACGGCAAGCGTACCGCCGCCGCCGCGTTGCGCATCGCCGTTGAGCTGGCCGAGGAAGGTTTGATCGATCGCAAGACGGCCGTCGGCCGCATCGATCCTTCGTCGCTCGACCAATTGCTGCATCCCACGTTGGACCCGAAGGCCGCGCGCTCGCAACTCACGCGCGGGTTGCCTGCGTCGCCCGGTGCGGCATCGGGCATCATTACCTTCTCGGCTGACGAAGCCGAAACGCTCGCGGGCGAAGGCAAGGCGGTGATCCTGGTGCGCGTCGAGACGAGCCCCGAGGATATTCACGGCATGCACGCGGCGCGCGGCATCCTGACCACGCGCGGCGGCATGACCAGCCACGCGGCGGTCGTGGCGCGCGGCATGGGCCGGGCTTGCGTCGCCGGTGCGGGCGAAATTCGTGTCGACTACGCCGCCAAGACGATGAGCGTGCGCGGCACGGTCATCAAGGCGGGCGAGGCGATCACGATCGACGGCGGGACCGGCGACGTGTTCAAGGGCGAAGTGCCGACCGTGCAGCCCGAACTCTCCGGCCATTTCGCGACGATCATGGAATGGGCGGATTCCTTCCGCCGCATGAAGGTGCGCACCAACGCCGAAACGCCGCTCGACGCGCGCACCGCGCGACGTTTTGGGGCCGAGGGAATCGGTCTGTGCCGCACCGAACATATGTTCTTCGATCCCTCGCGCATCACGGCGGTGCGCGAAATGATCGTGGCGGACGACGCCGCGCAGCGCGCCAAGGCGCTGGCGAAGATTCAGCCCTTCCAGCGCGACGATTTCGCCGAGTTGTTCCGCATCATGGACGGGCTGCCGGTGACGATCCGCCTGCTCGATCCGCCGCTGCACGAATTCCTGCCGCATTCGGATGCGGATTTCGCCGAGCTTTCCAAGGCGACGGGCAAGAGCCTGGACGAATTGAAGGCGCGCGCGGAGAAGCTGACCGAGATGAACCCGATGCTGGGTCATCGCGGCTGCCGCCTTGCGGTCACCTATCCCGAAATCTACCAGATGCAGGCGCGCGCGATTTTCGAAGCCTGCGCGATCGTGGGCAAGGAAACCGGCCGCAAGGTCGAACCCGAAATCATGATCCCGCTGGTGGCGATGAAGCGCGAGCTCGATCTGATGCGCGATCACATCGCCAAGGTGGCCGACGAAGTGCGCGCGGCCACGGGCGCCGATATCGGCTACATGCTCGGCACGATGATCGAATTGCCGCGCGCGGCGTTGCGTGCAAGCGAGATCGCGGAGACGGCAGAGTTCTTCTCCTTCGGCACCAACGATCTGACGCAGACGACGTTCGGCCTGTCGCGCGACGATTCGGCCGCGTTCCTGGGCGCCTACGAAACGCAGAAGGTCCTGACGCGCGATCCGTTCGTGTCGATGGATATCGACGGCGTGGGCGAACTCGTCGCCATCGGCACGTCGCGCGGCCGCGCAACGCGCAAGAATTTGAAGGTCGGCATTTGCGGCGAGCATGGCGGCGATCCGGCGTCGATCCATTTCTGCGAACGCACGGGCCTCGATTACGTCTCGTGCTCGCCCTACCGCGTGCCGATCGCGCGTCTGGCGGCGGCGCAGGCCGCAATCCAGGCCGAGCCCGCCAAGGCGGCCGCGAAGCCGACCGCCAAGCCGAGCACCGAGCGCCATAACCGCGTGCTGATTTCGGCGGGCCGTCGTGCGGCCGGTTCGCGCGTTTCGGCCGGGCGCAATTTCGCCGCCCCGACCGCGCGTCCGGGCAAGAAGAAGCCGGCGCCCCAACCGGCATCGAAAAAGCCCGTCGCGAAGAAAGCGGCACCCGCCAAGAAAAAGGCGGCGCCGGTCAAAAAGGCTGCGCCGAAGAAGATCGTGAAGAAGCCGGCGCCGAAAAAGCCCGCGCCGAAGAAGAAGTCGCCGGTCAAGAAGCCGGCGAAGAAGTCGAAGAAGCGCTAAGGCTTAGAAATTCGCCCAGGCGGGTTTGTGCGGCGTCAGCGTCGCATCGCCCGCCTGGAGCGGCGTTCCTTCGGCGGCGGCTTTCTCCATCGCTTCCAAGCGCAACAGCGCCAAGCCCATCGCGCCGGCCGACGAGCGCATCTCGCCCGCTTCCGCCTCGCCGAGTTTGACGATCGTGCCGGGGGCGGGGATCGGGCCGTCGATCGCGACAGGCACGAGGCGCTTTTTGACCAAGCCGCGATATTTCATCCGCGCGGTCAGTTCCTGGCCGATATAGCAGCCCTTTTTCCAATCGACGCCCGCGAGTTCGTCGAAGCCGTTTTCCAACAGCAAGGCGCGATCGATTTCCAGATCGCGGCTGCCGTCGGGCACGCCCAGCTTCACGCGCAACGCGTCGTAATCGCCCGCATCGCCCATTGCGAGACCGGCGGTGGTTGCGATGTCGCCGATGCGGCCCTTCGGCAAAATCGCGCGCACGCCCAGTTCGGCCAAACGCGGATCGACGAAGATTGCGCCTTCGCCTTCGGTCTTTGCCGAGCCCGGTGCGCCGTCGAGACCGAATTTCGCGGCGACGTTTTCGCCCCAGGCGATCGCGATTTCGAGATCGGGACGCGGATCGATCGTCACTTTCGCACGCAGCTTGTAAAGCTTTAGCCGCTTGGCGAGATCGTCGATGCGCGCGGCTTCGACATCGAGCAGGATCGTCTCGCCCGCTTCGGCCAACGCGAATTCGTGCAAGAAGCGGCCTTGCGCGGTCAGGAACCCGCCATAGCCCGCGCGCGACGGCGTGAGTTTCAGCGTGTCCGCCGAAATCAGGCCCTGCAGGAAGGTTTTGCGATCCTCGCCCGAAACGGCGAGCACGGCGCGGGACGGCAGGATGGCGAAAACGGGGGCGGTCATAGGCTGGAGATAGGGGCCCCGCCTGGCCTTGGCAAGCCCCAGGGTGCGGCCTATAAGTCCCTATGGGAAAAAGGATTTGTTTCGTCGAATCGTCGGTGCCGTTCGACGGTTTCGGCCCCACCAGCCGGCCGCTGGATTCCGGCCCCCGCGCGCTCGCCTATTTGGCGGCGGCACTCGCCCAGCGCGGACACGAAGTCAGCGTCATCAACAAGGCGGATTTTCCGGCCTTGTGCGACGGCGTCGATTGGCTCGGCTGGACGAACGAGCCCAAAACGAATCCCGAAATCGCCATCGCGGTGGACGATCCCGCGTTGCTGGCCCATGTACCGCATGCGGAGAAGCGCTTCGTTTGGGCGCAAGGGACGGCCGCGTCGCTGGACGTGCCTGCCGCCGTCTCGTCCTTTGGCGCGTGGCGCCCCGACGTCGTATTCCACACCAAGCCGCAGCGCGACCGCTGGCTGAACGCCAACGGGTTGACGACGCATGTGGTCGAGCCCGCACCGGGCGATGCCTTCCTCGACGATTTTCCGGTCCACCCGGCCGAGCCGCCGCGTTTGCTGACCGTTTGCCATCCGCTCGGCGGGCTCGAACGTCTCGTGCGCTTGTTCGCCGAGCGCATTCGGCCGGCGGTGCCCAATGCGGAACTGCGCGTCTATTCGGCGATGCTCGATCGCGGCCGTTGGGGCGGCGACGTGCCCGAAGCCGTGCGGCCGGTGCACGAGCTTTGCCAAGGCTTCGCGAATGCCGGTGTCACCGTGCATCCGCCGCAACCCGATCCGCAGATGGCCGATGCCTATCGCCAAGCGCGCGGGTTGCTGCATCCTTCGCTCGCCGAAGAACCCGCCGCGATCGTGCTGATGGAAGCGCAGGCGGCGTGTCTGCCGGTGATCGGCTTCATGCAAAGCGCGGTTGCGTTCGAACGCGTGGCGGATGGCGTGACCGGCAAACTCGCCGCATCGGACGATGCGTTCGTCGACGCGGCGGTGGAATTGCTCAATTCGGCCGATACGCACGCACGCTATGCCGGCAATTGCAAGACGCTGCGGCGCGGCCGCAGCTGGGCGATCGCCGCCGCCGAATGGGAAGAGCTGTTCGCGTGAAGGCGCTGTTCGTCACCTCCAACCGGATCGGCGACGCGGTTTTGACCTCGGGCGTGCTGGCGCATTTGATCGACGCCAATCCCGGTTTGCGGGTGACGATCGCTTGCGGGCCGCATGCGGCGCCGTTGTTCGACGCCGTACCGGGGCGTGAGGCGACGATCGCGTTGACCAAGGCGCCGTTCAAGGGCCATTGGTTTTCGCTATGGGCGAAATGCCTGCCGCAGCTTTGGGATGTCGCGATCGATATGCGCGGCTCCGGCTTGACTTGGTTCTTGGCCGCGAAGAAACGCGCGATCCTGTCGGGGCGCGACGACGCGCTGCATCGCGTCGAGGATGCCGCGCGCGTGTTGAAATTGTCGCCGCCGCCAAGCCCGCGACTGTGGCATTCGCCCAAATCGCTGGCACGCGCCGAAGCGTTGATGGGCAGCGGCAAGTGGCTCGTCCTCGGTGCCACGGCGAATTGGCCGGGCAAAGCCTGGGCGGCGACGCGCTTTCGCGAACTCGCTTTGCGTTTGATCGCGCAGGGTGCCGCACTGGCCGGTGCGCGCGTCGCCATCGTCGGCGGGCCGGGGGAACGCGAGATGGCGGCTCCGTTATTGGGCGGCAATGCGCTCGATCTGGTGGGCACCGAAGATCTCAGCGTTGTCGCGGCCGTGATTTCGCGCGCGGCGCTTTATGTCGGCAACGATTCAGGCTTGATGCATGTCGCGGCGGCGTCGGGCGTGCCCACGCTCGGGCTGTTCGGCCCGTCGGAGGATCGGCATTTCCGCCCTTGGGGTCCGAATGCCGCCTTCGTGCGCACGCCCGAAAGCAAGGCGGAGCTTTTCGCCAAGATCGATTTTCAGCCCAAAGGCGCCGTCGGCCTGATGGACTCGCTGACCGTGGAAATGGCCGAGCGCGCGGCCAACGATCTTTTGTCGCGCGTCCAAGCGAGGGCGGCATGACCAAGCTTTCCGCCCTGATCGTCGCCCGCAACGAGGAAGCGCGCTTGCCTGCCTGCCTCGCCGCGATTTCCTTCGCCGACGAGATCGTCGTCGTGCTCGACCGCACGACCGAT
>JAIUNH010000138.1 GCA_020161965.1 Pseudomonadota bacterium | reverse complement strand
TCGATGGCATTCCCCTGGACTTGGCCTCAAATCTCCTGCCTGGAAAGACCAAGTTCAATGGAGGGCTGATGATGCACCTTCATATGCATGCGAAGGCAGAAGGTGGGGGCCGAAGCGACGGCAAGGGGTCTGAGGCCAAAGCTTCCTTCTCAGAGGCAGCCATGCGCGGCCTCATCTCCAGCTTGGAGAAAGCCATTTCTGGCCTTGACTGGCAGCCATCTGGAACTGAGTGGGCTGACTACTATAACGACACCAACTACTCCCAGGCTGCTGCTCAGCACAAGCACGAAACCCTCAGCCGGTGGATCAAGGAAGCGGCCCAGACCGCCAAAACCTGCTGGGATTTGGGGGCTAACGATGGCCGCTACAGCCGGATTGCCGCCGAAGCTGGCCTCTGGACTTTGGCCGCCGACATTGACCCAAATTTTGTCGGCTTCGGCGCCGCCCATGTACTCGACGAACTTGCCGGCGAGGTCGGCATTCTTGCCCTTCGACCACACGCCTACGGCCCAGCCGGCCATCACGCCCGGCGAATGCGGCTTGCCGTCGACGCCCGGGAACAGCATGAAGCCGACCTTGTCCTTGCCCATGCGCGCTTGCAGCGTCGAGACGCGCACGCTCGCACCCGTGATCATCGCCACGCGGCCGGCGCTGAACTGTTCGTAGAGGTCGTCCACGGTCCAACTGGTCACGAGTTTGGGCGTTACTTCGTGCTTGGTGACCATTTCGGTTTGCAGCGTCAGACCTTCGATGCCGGCTTGCGTCGCGAAGCGCCCGCGGCCTTGCGCATCGAACAACCCGCCCTGCTTGGCCAGCAGGTAGGAGGTCATGATCTGCGGATCGGGCTGGGCTTCGCTCCACGCTTGGCCGAAGCCGTAGCGCGTGACGGCGCCGGACGAATCCTTCACCGTCAGCTTCTTCGCCGCGTCGATGAAGGCGGGCCACGTCGTCAGCTTGTCGGGGTCGATGCCCGCTTCCTTCAGCAGGTCGGGGCGGTAGTACATGCCGATATAGTTGCGCGACTGGAACATGCAGTACTGCTTGCCGTCGACGGTGCACAAATCCCAATAGGCGCCGGCATTGTCCTTCTTGCGGTCGGCCGACCATTTATCGACGAACAGCTTGTTGAGATCGGCGAGCGAACCCGACTTGATCGCATCGCCCAACAGATCGGTGATGACCCATACGATGTCGGGCGCCGTACCTTGCTGCGCCGCGGCCAGGAATTTCGGCGTCATCTGGTCCCAGACCTGGGGTTCGACCGAGACCTTGGCGCCGGGATTGGCCTTCTCGAAATTGGCGATGATCTCGGCCAGCGCCTTCTCGCGCGGCGCGTTGCCGGCGGGGTTGAGGAAGGTCCACATGCGGATCGTCTGGGCGCTGGCCTCGGCCATGCCGCCCGCGAGTGTGGCGATCGCAAGTCCGGCGAGCAAAGCGGCGCGCCGCGTGAATAGGCGTTTCATCTGCGTCTTCTCCCTTGGTGGTCGGTTATGGTTTGGACGTTTCGGATTGGGCCGCGATATCGCGCAGCGCCCCGTCGAGCGAGCGGCCGAGATGCAGGCGGATGGCGGTGGCAAGGCCGGGCGCGTCGCGCGCGACCAGCGCGTTGATGATCGCGGCGTGTTCGGCGCTTTCGCTGGCGAGCCGTGCGCGCCAGCCATCGCTGCCGCGTTGGACCCAGGCGCCGAGCAATTGCATCTGGATGCCGTGATAGATCGTGGCGAGCAGGCGATTGCCCGACGCTTCGATCAGCGTTTGGTGGAACAGCGCGTTGAGCTCGATATGGCGGCGATGCGTCAACTCGCCCGGCGCGTCCAACTCGCGCTGGATTTCTTCGAGCCGGCGCACGGCTTGCGCGTTCTCGCCGCGCATCAACGACGCGACCGCGAGTTCGCCCGCGTTCTGCTCCAGGCCGATGCGCACCTGCCAGAGTTCCGCGACATGGCGGGGCGAGGGCACGCGAATGCGATAACCACGACGTGGCGTGGCTTCGATGAAGCCCTCGGCGGCAAGCCGCTGCAACGCTTCGCGGATCGGCGTCAGGCTCACCTGGAAACGATCGGCGAGATCCTGGAGGATCAGGCGTTCGCTTGCGGCTAGATCGCCGAACAGGATCGCTTCGACCAAACGGCGATAGATCGCGTCGGCAACCGTTTCGCCGGGGCCTTCGGGGGCTTCTTCGAAGAAACCGGTCCGTTCACTCGGCTGCATGGCGGCCTCCGGTCATTTGATCGTCGGAGGCGAAGGCGGCGAGCATGTCGGGCTTGGGTTCCGCGCCATGGCCGGGGCGGTCTTGCGCTTCGAAGGCGCCATCGGCGTATTGCAGCGGCACTTGAGAAAGTTCGTCGCGCAGCGGATTGAGCAGGCGGTTCGCCTCGTAGCAGACGAAGTTCTTCGCCGCGCGGCAGGCGTGCAAGGCGGTCGACACGCCGATCGCCGAGCCGACACCATGCGGGGCGAGTTTCATGCCGTGCTTGTGCACAGCGCGTCGATCGCCATGACGCCGGAAATGCCGCCCGCGCGGGTGATGTTGGGCTGCACGAAGTCCAAGGCACCCGCCTCGGCGAAGCGCGTGAATTGCGAAATGTCGAATTCGTTTTCGCCGGCCCCGATGGGGACGGAGGAGTTCTTGCGAACCTTTGCAAGAGCAGCCGCATCATCCGGCGGGATCGGTTCTTCGAGCCACATTACGCCAAAGGGCGCCACGGCTTTGGCGACTTCGATCGCTTCGTCGACGCCGTAAGCGGCGTTGGCGTCGAGCATGATCGGCATGTCGCCGCCCAGCGCTTGGCGCAACGCGGCGACATGGGCGGCGTCGGTCGAAGCACCCCGGCCGACTTTCAGCTTCACGCCCTTGAAGCCCTTCTCGGCGAATTCCAACGCGCGCTCGATCGACTCACCGGTCGTCGGGAAGAACGGCACCGAGCCGACATAGGCCGTGACCTTGCCGGGTTCGGCCCCCAGCAAACGGCACAAAGGTTGGCCCGCCGCGCGCGCCTTCATGTCCCACAACGCGCTGTCGACGGCGCTTAGCGCTTCCATCGCTGGGCCGCGCGTTTGGCCCAGCGCGAAGAAATAGGCTTTGAGGTCGCGATAGGCGTCGGCAGGCGTTTCGAATTCGACGCCCAGCAACGCGGGGCGGATCACATTCTCGATCAGCGAGGCAGACATGCGCGGATGCGGCAAGCCGAAAGCTTCGCCCCAGCCGCGATTGCCGTTCTCGTCGGTCGTTTCGACGATCGTGGAGAACTGGCCGCTGCGCTCGATCCGCTGGAAATGGGCCGCCGGACGCCGCAGGCTCATCGGCACGCGCTCGATGCCGCCATAGATTTTGGCGAAGGAAGCGTGCAGGGCGTAGACGCGCAGTTCGATGATCTTCAAGGCGATGTCCTCACTATTTCATAATTTATAAAAAATAGGCGACCAAGGAGTCAACACGGACGAATTCATGGGGAAAACCGGCCGATATCAACGATTTTATTAAGAAATTCGGATTCTCAGCGCGCCCGGCCACAGTAATTTTATAAATTATGAGGCATTCGAGGGGCGAATCGAGTGCCCTTGGCACCGATGGCCGGTCGAGGCGGGGTCGCTATCGGTTGCGGAGCCGGGCCGGGAGGCGTAATGCCCTTCTCCCGCCGTTCTTGCCCCCGCCGAAACAGCACGAAATGCCGATCAAGATTCCGGACGATCTACCCGCCGTCGCCGCTTTGGAGTCCGAAGGCGTCGTCGTGATGCGCGAGACCGACGCGATCCGCCAGGACATCCGTCCGTTGCGCGTGGCGCTGCTGAACCTGATGCCCGACAAGATCCGCACCGAAACGCAATTCGCGCGTTTGCTGGGCGCGACACCGCTGCAGATCGAATTGACGCTGGTGAAGCCGACCGATCACGTGTCGCGCAACACGGCGGCCGATCACATGTCGGCCTTCTATCGCCCCTGGGCGGATATCAGCGCCGAGAAATTCGACGGCATCATCGTCACCGGCGCGCCGGTCGAGAAAATGCCGTTCGAAGAGGTTTCGTACTGGGACGAGCTTTGCCGCATCTTCGATTGGACGCGCACGCATGTCCATTCGGCGCTGCATATCTGCTGGGCGGCGCAAGCGGCGCTGCGCCACTTCCACGGCGTGCCCAAGCATGCGCTGCCGGCGAAGAAATTCGGCGTGTTCCCACATCGCAATTTGGCGCCGGCGTCGCCTTACTTGCGCGGCATCTCCGACGATCTGGCGATCCCGGTGTCGCGCTGGACGGAAACGCGCCGCGAAGACGTCGCGACGATCGGCGGGTTGAAGCCGCTGCTCGATTCCGACGATGCGGGAATCTGCTTGGTCGAAGAACAAGCGCGCCGCACGCTCTATATGTTCAACCATTTCGAATACGATTCCGACACGCTGGCGAACGAGTATTTCCGTGACGTGAAGGCGGGATCGGAAATCGCGCCGCCCGCGCATTATTTCGAAAACGACGATCCCGCGCGTCCGCCCGCCAATCGCTGGCGCAGCCACGCGCATCTGTTCTTCGCGAACTGGATCAACGTGATCTATCAATCGTCGCCGTTCGACATCGGCACGATCGGGGCGAAGCCGAAGGCTTAACCCTGAATGGCAGGCCGCGCGAGGCGCGCTTGCGCTGCCAAGCGAATGCCGGCATTGGCGGCACCGTAGCCCGCGTAGCCGTCGCGTTGCACGATCTCGAAGAAGAACCCGCCGTCGAGCGTGGCCGTATAGGCTTGCAGGAACACGCCGTTCGCATCGCGGTCGTAGAGAATGTTCAGCGCCTTGAACGCGTCGATCTCCGCGGGCGATAGGTCCGTGCGCACTTCCAGATCGTCGTAATAATTCTCCGGGATCGACAGCATATCGACGCCGCCTTCTTTCAACTTGGCGACGGTCGCTTTGATGTCGGCGGTGCGCAATGCGATATGCTGCACGCCCGAGCCGAAAAAGTCGGTGACGAACTTCGCCGACAGCGTGCGATGGCTCTGTGAGCCGTTGAGCACCAGCCGGAATCCGGTAGCGTCCGCGATGCCGAGGCCGCTTTCGACGACCTGACTCTGGACGACGCCACCCGGATCGAGCACGGCTTGCGTCGGCGTCTTTCGCGCGTCGAGCAGCGAGGTATAGAACAGCAGCCAGGTCAGCATTTCCTCGTACTGCATGCTCTGCGAAACGTGATCGACGGCGAGCAGGCCCGTACCAGTGGCTTGCGTGCCGGTCGGCACGAAATCGACTTCCGACCATTTGCCGAGCGTGCCGTCGACGAAATAGAGCAAGCTGCCGCCCACGCCGCGCACGGCGGGAATGTCGAGCTCGCCGGGGCTGACCGCGCCCTTATGCGGTGTATCGAGCAGCGCGCGCGCGCGTTCGAGCGTCGCGGCGGCACCGGGCACGTTCAGCGCCAGCGCGCACACGGAAGTGCCGTGTGTGATCTGGTAGGAATGCGCGAAGCCTTCCTTGTCGCTGTTCAGCACGATGCGGATTTCGCCCTGGCCCCACAGCGACACGTCTTTGGTGCGGTGCTGGCCGGTCTTGGCGAAGCCGAGTGCGGTCAGGAATTTCTCAAAGCCCGGCCGGTCGCCTTCGTCCACAGCGAATTCGACGAACTCGACTTTGCGCACCGGGGCGGGCGGGGGCATCTTCACCGCGCCCGGCACGGCGAGTTTGGATTTGCGCTGGGTTTCGTCCATTAGCGCGATCAAGGATCGACGCCCATCCAGCGCCACAGAACGCGCGGAGCCCGCCCGGAAACGGTCGTTGAAGATCTCCAGCGACAGATGGCCGTCATAGCCGGTGGCCGTCAGCGCATCCATGAAGGCGACCATGTCGAAATCGCCTTGGCCGGGCAGGCAGCGCCAATGGCGACCCCAGGACAGGTAATCCATCTGCAGCTTGGGCGCGTCGGCGATCTGGACCAGGAAGATGCGATCACCCGGGATCGCGCGGATGGGCTCAAGGTCGAGCCCGCGCGCGAAAATATGGAACGTGTCGAGCACCGTGCCGACCTGGGGGTGATTGGCGCGGCGCACCACTTCCCACGCGTCGCGGTAATCGTTGATATGCTTGCCCCAGGCGAGCGCCTCGTAGGCGACACGAAGTCCGCGCTTGGCCGCGCGTTCGCCCAGTTCCTTGAAATCGGCGGCGAGGCGGTCGATGCCGCCTTGCGCGTCCGGCGCCACGCTGGAGCAGACGAACAGCAGATCGGTGCCGAGTTCCTGGAGCAGATCGAATTTGCGCTCGGCGCGATCGAAGGTGCGAACGCGCTTCTCCGCTGGCATGCCTTCGAAATCGCGAAACGGCTGACAGGTGATGATCTTCAGGTCCAGATCTTCGCACAGCGCGCGCACTTCCTTGGGCGAGCCCGGATGCGCGATCAGATCGTTCTCGAACAGCTCCACCGCGCGGAAACCGGCGGCGGCGATCGCCTCCAGCTTCTCCCGAAGATTTCCCGACAAGCAGACCGTGGCGATCGATGTGCGCATGGCGGGCGACCTCTCAATAGGAGATACGGGCGTGGGCGCGCAGCGTTTCGGGCGTCGTCGTGGCGAAGCCGAAAAATTCGAGATAGGCGGGGATTTGTTCGAACAGCATATCGACGCCGATCTGCGTGCGGCAACCGCGCGCTTTGGCGGCGGCGAGGAACGCGGTCGTCTCCGCCTTCATCACCACTTCGCCGACGAAGGTTTCGGGTTCGAGCAGCGAAACGTCCAGCGGCGAGGGATCGCCGGCATTCATCCCCAGCGGCGTGGCGTTGACCACGATATCGAAGCCGCGCGGATCGTTGTCGCCCGTTTCGACGCGCAAGGCGGGGTAATGGCGCACGAGGCGCGCGGCGAGGCCGTCCATCGCCGCCACGTCGAGGTCATACAGCGCCAAGCGCGCGGCGCCCGCTGCCGCCAACGATGCCGCGATGGCCGAGCCGACACCGCCCGCGCCGACGATCAATGCGCGCGCACCGTCCAGGCGCTGGCCCTTGCGCTTCACGCCGCGCACGAAACCTTCGCCGTCGAACATGTCGCCGATCAACTTGCCGTTCGCGTCGCGCTTCACCGCGTTGCAAGCGCCCGCGATGCGCACGGCGGGGCTGACTTCGTCCAGCATGTCGACGACCGAAACCTTGTGCGGCATCGTGATCAGCGCGCCATCGACATTCGTGAAACGGAAGATAACGGGGAGGGCAGCGGCGAAATCCGCCGCGCGCACGCCCATCGGCACGACGCTGGCGTTGATGCCGTTCGCTTCGAAATAGGGATTGTAGATCATCGGCGCTTTGAACGTCGCCGTCGGGTCGCCGATATGCGCGATGATCCGCGTGTTGCCGTCGAGGGGCATGGGTTTCCCCCGCGCCTTCGTCACGCGGCGATCAGCAGACGGCGCATCGCGTCGATCGCGACGGGATAGCCGCCCGCACCCAGACCCGCGATGACCGTCGTCACGACGGGCGACATCAGCGAGCGGTGATAGATCGGTTCGCGCTTATGGATGTTCGAGATGTGGAACTCGACGATCGGCCCGGGGAACATCTTCAGCGCGTCGAGCAGCGGGATCGAGCGGAAGGAGAGACCCGCCGGATTGATCAGGATGCCTGCGCCTTCGTCGATCGCCTCGTGGATCCAGTCGATCAGCACGCCTTCGTGGTTGCTCTGGCGGAAATCGAGGGCCAGGCCCAGGCGCTGGCCGGCGCCCTCGCACAGCGTGCGCACGTCGTCCAGCGTGGTGTGGCCGTACACCGCCGGTTCGCGCGTGCCCAGCAGGTTGAGGTTGGGACCGTTGAGGACGAGGATCTTCGACATGTTCGCTCCGCAGGCTGCGGCCGCCAGTATCACCCGGCGCGCTGCGCCAGCCGCAGCCGGCCCGGCAGCGGCACCGCGCGGCGCAGCACGGTCTCGCCCAGCCAGTCGGCGGCGACGCGCGCCCGCGCGCAGACGGTGGCCGGCGGCAGCTGCTGGTAGTCGTCGTTGAAGACCTCGAAGCTGTAGTCGCCGCGGTAGCCCATCGCGTCCAGCCGGCGCACCAGCGCGGCGACCTGCTCGCTGTGCACGCCCTCGCCCGGGAATACGCGGAAGGTGCGCGCGGTGCTGATGCGTTCTTCCACCGTGCGCGTCTCCTGCCACATGAAGTCGGCCAGCTGCACCAGGAAGATCTTGCGCGGGTCGACCTCGTCCAAGGCGTCCATCGCGGTCTGCGTGGCCAGCGCGTGGTACGAATCGAGACCCAGGCCCAGGTTCGGCGCGTCAGCGCGCTGCACCGCGGCCCAGGCCTGCGTGAACTCGTTGATGGTGCGGCCCCAGGACAGGCCTTCGTAGGCGATGCGGATGCCCAGCGGCACCGCCAGCATCGCCAGCTTGCGCAGGTCGCGCGCGATGTCGGCCATCTCGGCGCTGGCATGCGGGCTGGTGGACGAGCACAC
>JAIUNH010000137.1 GCA_020161965.1 Pseudomonadota bacterium | reverse complement strand
ACAGCGCCACTTTGGCGCCGTTCGCGGCGAGCAGTTTTGCCACCGCACCGCCGATTCCTTGGGCACCACCCGTGACGATCGCCACTTTGCCGCCGACATCGTATTTGTTCATTCGTTTCTCCGAGATGAAAACGATCAGCCAGTCGGAAGAAGATCGATGGCCGCGCTCGCCACTTGCATGTCTTGGCTGACGGACCCGCCGCTGACGCCGATGGCGCCGATCAACTGCGTGCCGACAAGAAACGGTATGCCGCCGCCGAACGGCAGGACGTTGGGGAGCTTCAACAGCCCGATCGTGCCGGCGGCAACGGATTCCTCGAATTTCGCGGTCGGTCGTTTGAACATGACCGACGAGCGCGCCTTGCCGATCGCGAGTTCGATCGTACCGGCATGCACGCCTTCCATCCGCGAGAAGGCGACCAGATGGCCGCCGTCGTCGACGATGGCGATCGTCATGGCGAGGCCCATCGCGCGGGCTTTGTCTTCGCACGCGGTAAGCATGGATTTGGTGAGAGCGTGGGGCAGATAGAGTTTGGTCGGTAAGTTTGTCATCGTGTTCCTCCGTCGGCGGCGAGAATACCATCCGCGATCTTCTCGGCCAGCATAATGACGGGGATATTCGTGTTGGCGCGCGGCACGGTCGGCATGATCGAAGCATCGACGACGCGCAAGCCCCGCACGCCGTAGACGCGCGCGGAATGCGGATCGACGACGGCCAGCTTGTCGGTCGCATCGCCCATTTTGCAGGTACCCGAGGCGTGCCAGCCGCCGATCGTGTGCTTGCGCACCAATTCGTCGAGCTTCTCCTCGTCCTTCAGCGCTTCGTCGAGCGGGCCGTCTTGCGACAGCATACGTTCGATGAAGGTCCGCCGTAGGGCAGGGACCATATCCATCGCGAGCGCTGGAATGCCGGTCATTAGCCAATTGCGGATCGAGATTTGGCCGACCAAAGCCGCGAGCGTGCCATGCGTCGCCACGAACGGGGCCGAAGCCGCCGCGCGCATCGACGGGGCCGCGAAGAACCCGGCCATCCGGCGCACGCAATCGCGCATGCGCACGAAATCGCGCGGATCGGACAGCAACTCGAACGCCACGTCGGTGTAGTCATTGGGCGACGCGGATTTCAGTTTCACGCGGCCGGCGGAATAGGGCTTGTTGATCCACGAAAACAGCGTGCCGATGCGCACGCCGATCGGATGCCAAGCCGATTTCGCGACCACGACGGTGAACATGTCGTTGGGCGGCATTTCCGGCATGCCGGACGAATAGCGCAGCGCCATCTGCACGTGCCGGCGCGGGGTCGCCCCCATGCGCGCCTGCGGCTTGATCCAGGCCGACATGGCGATCGACGGATGTTCTTGGAGATTGCGCCCCACGCCGGGGCGATCGGCGATCACGTCGATGCCGAGGGATTTGAGATCGGCGGCATCGCCGATTCCGGCACGCAGCAACATCGCGGGCGATTGCAAAGCGCCCGCCGCGACGACGATCTCGCGCCCGTCGATCGTCTCGCCGTTCTCGATCTTGATCCCGACGGCCGCGCCGTCGCGCATGACGATACCTGTCACGCGGGTATTGGAGCGAATCGTCAAATTGGGTCGCGCGCGGGTTTCGGCGTCGAGATAACCCATCGCCGCGGAAATGCGCTGATGGCGGTTGGTCGATAGCGACATGGCGAACCAGCCATCGTCGAACACGCCGTTCTGATCGCCGATGTCGCGATAGCTTTCGTCGGTGAAGGCATCGGCCGCCGCACGGGTGAAGCCCGGCCATTCGCGATTCATCACGCGGCTGATCTTGATCGGCCCCGATTGCCCATGCAGCGGACCTTGGAAATCGAGATCGCTTTCAAGCTTGCGGAAATAGGGCAGAACGCCGTTCCAGCCCCAACCGGCAGCCCCCAGCGATTCCCATTCGTCGTAATCGTCGGGCGTGCCGCGATTGGCAAGCTCGCCATTGATGCTCGACCCGCCGCCGACGAGTTTCGCTTGGCCGTAGGGACGCAACGGCGAAGCTTCCGGCCGGTTATGCGGCACGGGCTGGAATCGGACCTTCAGATCTTGCCACTGAAAGCCCTTATTGAACGACGCGCGATAGGGATAGACATCCTTGATCTCGGCGGGCTCGCTGCCCGGCGCGTAATCCATGCCCGCTTCGACGAGCAGCACCTTGTTGGCGCTGCGTGCGGACAGACGGTTGGCGAGCACGCAGCCGGCCGAGCCACCGCCCACGATGATGTAGTCCCACATCTGCGGCATCGATCGTTAGCGGCGGAAGGTCTGCAACGAAACGCGGTTCTTTTCGATGTAGTCCCAGTCATATTCGACGCCGAGGCCGGGGCTCTCGGGCACGCCGAAACACCCATCCGCCTCGATCGCTTCGAGTTCGTCGCTATAGCCCGAACCGAAGACCGGCGGCACGGGATTGCGCACGCCGGGGGCGACGAGCGACAGCTCGTACCAATTGGTGTTGCGCATCGCGGCCATGCAGTGGCGCTGAGCGGGACCGGCGGCATGGACTTCGCAATCGAGGCCGAAGGCTTCGGCCAGGTGTGCTGTCTTCATGGCACCGGTGATGCCCATATCGTAATCGGGATCGGTGCGCACGAAATCGGTCGCGCCGGAAACGAGCCATGGCACTTTGGTTTCGAGGCCGCGCACATGCTCGGTCAGCAGCAGCGGCGTCTTGACGTGTTCCTTCAATTGGCGCGCGGCGTGCGGCGACCAGCCCGCATCCATGAACGGGTCTTCGTACCAATAGTATTTCGCCTCGTCGCAGGCTTTGCCGACATAGATCGCATCCGCGAAGGTGTGCAACTCGCTCGCCGCGTCGTACATCAGCTCCATGCGGCCGCCGAGTTTTTCGGCGACATGCAGGATCACGCCGGCTTCCTCCTTGCGGTCGCCTTCGCCCCAGCCATGAATCTTGAAACCCTTGAAGCCGAGTTCGGCGCAATGGCGCGCGTAATCGGCATAGGCTTCCTTGCTGTCGAGAATGCCCTGGCGCCCGCCGTTTAGCGTGCTGGCATAGACGGGCAGGCGGTCGCGATAACCGCCGAGCATGCGCCAGACCGGGCGCTTGGCGACCTTGCCGGCCAGATCCCACAGCGCGATATCGATCGCCGAATGGCCCACGGCCATGAAATGGCGGTGCGCGCGCTTCAGCTTGTTGAAGATCGCTTCGCGCGCTTCTGGATCGGCCCCCAGGATCAGCGGAACGAGCCCGCGAACCTGACTGACAAGTACGCCGCTTTTGCCGCTATGGACGCTGACATATTCGCCGCGAGCACCATTTTTGGTCGAGATGACGAGGGCGAAGGCCTTGAATTCGGTCTTGGCGCCGAGCGCCACGGCGCGATTGCCGCTGACATCCGTTCCAATGTTATCGATGGTATATTTGAATTCGTGAAGTTCGACCTGGTCGATTTGATCGCCATGTGCGGTCGTCGTTGCGGCCATGTCGGTAGCGTCCCTCGTTTGATTTTCCGTCTTGACAATCTGTCAGACAACTTGATAGTAGTCTGACTATGAAGTCGATGTCAACGGCAACCCGCGATCAATTCAGCCGCGCCGAGCAGGCGTATCGGCATGTGCTCGAATTCATCGAAAGCGGGCAGCTTGCCGCTGGGGATCGCTTGCCGTCGGAAGCGGAACTCGAAGCGCAGCTTGGTTTGTCGCGCGCCAGTGTGCGCGAAGCCTTGGCGCGTTTGCGCGCCGAAGGCCGCGTGCAATCGCGGCGCGGCTCGGGCTCGTTCCTGACCGAGGGCCGGCCGGCCGAACTCGTGCGGCTATCGACGATCACCTCGGTGCCCGAACTGATCGAGTGGCACGAGTTTCGTCTGGCGCTGGAAAGCGAAGTCGCGTCGCTGGCGGCGGAGCGCGCGACCGATGAAGACGTCGCGCGGATGCGCGCCGCGCAGGAATTGTTGATGGAGCGTTTGTCGGCGGGTGCGGCAAGCCGCGAGGACGCGGCCTTCCATCGCGCCATCGCCACGGCATCGCGCAACCGCAAGCTTGAGGATGCGATCGCGGCCTTGGCCAATCACGTCATCGAATGGGCCCGTATGGGCCAAGTCAAACGCGTGATGTCGCCCGCCGAGCGGCGCGAGATCATCGCCAGCGAACATGGCGAAATCGTCGACGCGATCGCAGCACACAACGCGGAACGCGCACGATCGGCGGTCCGCCGGCACCTGCTGAACGGGCGGGCGCGATTGTTGAGCGCGATCGATCCTTGACCGATCGCGTAACGAACGAACCAAAAAAACCTGGAGGGAATGCGATGACCGAGAAGAAGACGGGATTGACGCGCCGGCATGCGCTGGCGGGGGCCGCAGGGTTGGGCTTGGCCGCCCCGTTCGTGAACCGCACGGCGCTGGGTCAGACGCCGTCGGGCCAAATCCGCGTTTGGACCTTCATGAGTGCGGCGGGTTCCTCGCCGCGCGAGAAGGTGCTGAAATCAATTATCGACGATTTCCAGGCCAAGCATCCGGGAACGACCGTCGTCGTCGAATCGCAGCCCTTTCAGGAATTGGAAACGCGCTATGTCGCCGCGATCGCGCAGCGCCGCGCGCCCGATCTCATCTGGATGCGCGATACGTTCCTCAGCCTCGTCGTCGATCGCAACGCGCTCGCCAATCTCGACGAGGAATTGACGCCGGAATTCCGCCGCGACGCCATCCCCGACCTGTTCGAGGCGTTCGCGCGCAAATCGATGTTCGCGGGCAAGCGCGTGTCGCTGCCGTTATGGCCGTCGCCCGCCCAGATCGTGTTCTATCGCCGCGACGCGTTGCGCGAGATCGGCCTCACGGCGCCGCCGCTGGAATGGCCGAAATTCATCGACGCCGCCGCGAGCCTGACCAAGGGACCGCGCTTCGGCTTCGGCCTGCCGACGTCCGACAACAGCGTGTCGGCCTTCCTCAATATCATGACCGGCTTCGGGCCCGGCATTTTTGACGAGGCGACGGGCCGCATCGATCTCACCGGCGCGCAAGCGCTGGAAACGGCGGAAGTCGTTCGCCAGCTCGTGTCGCGCAAGGCGGTGTCGAACACGCTGCTCAACGCGATGGGCGACGATATCCAGGACCAATTCGCCGCCGGCCGTTTCGCGATGGCGCAAGCCTTCGCGCCGCGCTTCCAGCAATTCCAGCAAATCGCGGCGGGCTATGACGGCAAGGAGCTCGCGGTCTCCGCGTGGCCGTCTTTCGGCGGGCGTCCGCCGGCGGTGCTGCTTGGGCCGTACTGGACCGTCGGCTTGTCGCCGCAATCGCAGAACAAGGCGACGGCGGTGGCGTTCCTCGAAGCGCTCTATTCGCGCGACGCGTCGCTGCGTTGGGCGCGCGATGCGGGTCTCGTGCCCGATCGCCGCTCGGTCCTGGCCGATCCGTTCTTCCAGCGGCCGGAAGCCGCCGTATCGAACGAGTTCCAGAAGCTGCTGGCGGGGCAGGGCGCCTTCACCTTCCCGCAGCGT
Source organism: Pseudomonadota bacterium (assembly GCA_020161965.1). Lineage (GTDB taxonomy): Bacteria > Pseudomonadota > Alphaproteobacteria > CACIAM-22H2 > CACIAM-22H2 > Tagaea. The sequence continues at coordinate 3,090 of JAIUNH010000137.1, read as the reverse complement.
ATCTCGGACATCACGCGCATCTTCACCACGCTGAACATCGCGTTGCAGAAGCTGATCGGCACGGACGCGCCGTCGCGCACGATCCTGACCGAAGCGAAAGCGACGCTGGGGTGGTGAACGCCCAAACGACACGGCAACGTCCGGCGGCGGGGGAAAGCGACCCCGCCGCCGCGGCGCGGCGCGCGGGGCTCGCACTCGTCGTGCCGGCCTTGGGCGTCGTCGTCGCGGTCAATGTGTTGCCGGCGTTCTTCGGCTTCTATTCGAGTTTGCGCGCGATTTTCTTCTTCGGGGACGACGGTTTCATCGGCTGGCGCAATTACGCCGAGCTGTTCGCCGACCCCGCGACTTGGGCCGCGATCCGCCGCTCGATGATCTTCACTTTCGGCTCGCTGGGACTGGCCGTTCCGCTCGCCACACTCGCGGCGATGGGCATTCGCAAGCTGGGCGCTTGGGGGCGCCTGCTGTTGACCGTGCTGCTCGTGCCCTGGGCGATGAGCCCGATCGTCGTGGCACTGCTGTGGAAATGGATCCTGCTGCCGTCGCCCGGCGGCTTGCTCGCGAGCATCCTTGCGCATTTCGGCATCGAACCGATCAATCTTCTGTCGCATCCCGATTTCGCGATGCCGACGGTGATCGCCGTCGGCGTGTGGCGTACCTTCGCCTTCGCCGCGATCATTCTGACGGCCGGGCTCGGCCAAATCCCGGCCGATCTCTATCGTGCGGCGTCGGTCGATGGGTTGACGGCGATCGAACGTTTCCGGCGCATCACGTTTCCGTTGCTCTCGCCGTCGCTGCTGATCGTGCTGTCGGTGCTGACGATCAGCTATTTCAACGAGGTGCAGATCATCATCGGCCTGACCGCCGGCGGGCCGATCCATTCGACAACGACGCTCGGTTACCAGTTGTTCGAGGTCGGCTTCGTCGAACTCAATCAGGGCAAGGGCAACGCGATCGCGATCGTGATGTTCCTGATCAATCTGTTTTTGATCGTCGGTTATGTGCGTTTGCTCGGTGGCGGAAGGAAATAGCGTGATGCGTTACGTCACTCGCATCCTCGCGGCGATCTGCGCGTTTGCCGCCGCGATCGTCGCCATCGGGCCGATCGTTTGGGCGGTCTCGACCTCGGTCAAGCGGAACAACGAGATCTTCGCCGTTCCGCCGAAGCTGATCCCGTCCTCGGCGACGCTGGATCACTACGGGCGGCTGATCGCCGAAGGCGTGCATTGGAGCTTCGTCAACAGCGCGATCTATTCGATCATCGCGGTTTCGTCGGCGGTAGCGCTGGGCACGCTGGCGGGCTACGCCTTCGTGCGCTTCGAATTCCGCATGAAGAATGCGTTGCTGCATTTGTTCATGGCGGCGATGGCGATCCCGAGCTACGCGCTGCTGCTGCCGACGCAAATCCTGTTCGTCGAACTCGGGCTGTTCAACACCCCGGCGGCACTGCCGATCCTTTACGCGGCGCATGTGATCCCGTTCGCGGTGTGGATGACGCGCGCGCATTTCGCATCGGTGCCGATCGAGCTCGAACACGCCGCGGCGGTCGACGGATACACGCGCTTCGAAGCCGTGTGGCGCGTAGTGTTGCCCGGCGCCAAGCCCGCTTTGATCGCGGCGGCGGCGTTCGGCTTCCTCTACGCGTGGAACGATTACATCACCTCGACGACGATGATCGACTCGCCCGAGCTGCGCACGCTGCCGGTGGCGCTGATCTTCTTCCAGGGTTTCCACGGGCGCGACTGGGGCGCGCTGATGGCCGGTGCCGTCATCGCGACGATCCCGCCCGTCGTGCTGTTTCTCGCGTTCCGCCGCTATCTAATCGGCGGCTTCTCCGAAGGTTCGGTAAAGGGCTAGGCGTTATGGTGCAAACGGCGCAATCGGTCGTCTTCGAAGGGGTGGCGAAGCGTTTCGGCGCGGTCACGGCGGTGGAGCGCGTCGATCTCGACGTGAAGCCCGGGCAGTTCGTCACGCTGTTGGGGCCGTCGGGTTGCGGCAAAAGCACGACGCTCAACATGATCGCGGGGCTCGAGTGGCCGACGGAAGGCCGTATCTTGATCGGCGGGCGGGACGTGACCCATCTGCCGCCGTCGGAACGCGACATTGCGATGGTGTTCCAGTCCTATGCGCTTTATCCGCATTTGTCGGTGTTCGAGAACATCGCGTTTCCGCTGCGCGCGCGCCGCCGCCGCACCGCCGAGCCCGAATTGCGCGAGCGTGTGCGCCAAGCCGCGTCGGCCCTGGGGTTGACGCCTTTGCTCGACCGTTTGCCGCGCGAAATTTCCGGCGGTCAGCGTCAACGCGTGGCGCTGGGCCGCGCGATGGTCCGCATTCCGACCGTCTATCTGCTCGACGAGCCGCTGTCGAACCTCGATCAACAGCTTCGCGTACAGATGAGATCTGAGTTGAAGGATATCCACCAACGTCTTGGCGCCACAATGATTTATGTGACGCACGACCAGGGCGAAGCGATGACGTTATCCGACACGATCGTCGTCATGTCGGGCGGGCGGGTCGAACAGCTTGGCTCCCCGCGCGATCTCTACGATCGGCCGGCGAATGTTTTCGTCGCGCGCTTCCTGGGCGAACCGGGGATGAACCTGTTCGAAGGCAAAGTCTCGGGCGGCGTCTTGCGCGGCGACGGTGTGGCGATGCCGACGGTCCTTGGCGAAGGCCGTGCGGCGATCGCGGGCGTTCGACCGGAAGATTTGATCGCCGCCGACCCCGCGCGCGCGCCGATCAAGGGCGTGATCCGCACGGTCGAGTTCCTGGGGTCACGCACGCTGCTGCGCGTCGATGTCGGCGGCGCGGTGATCGCGGCCTTCGTACCGCTCGGCGTGCCGTTCGCGGCGCGCGAAGCGATCGGCTTGGCGCCGTCGGCCGCCGATAAGGTGCGCTGGTTCGCCGCCGATACGGGGATGGCGCTTTAGCCGGGGGCGGGGCCCTACACGTCGATGTGAAGCGATCGCCGGCCGGTTCAGTTCGAGCTAGGCTTGATCGATCGCCGCCCGCCATTCGGCGGCGTAAGCGTCGAGATCGATGCCGAGCGGCATAACGCGCCGCGCTTCGAGCGCTGCGGCCGGCGGCGCATCG
>JAIUNH010000136.1 GCA_020161965.1 Pseudomonadota bacterium | reverse complement strand
GAGTGCGACGGGCCGATACCAGCCAGCGGCGATGCCCAATGCGATGGCCGCAGCCGCGCCGATGCCGAACCCTGCGATGACGCGCCACAAACTCCACGCGACATGTTCGAGCAATTCGCTCGGTGGCAGATGGGCGATCGCCGCCATGATCGCTTGGCTGGGGGCCGGCATGATCGATGGATCGCGCCAGCCGAACCGCGCGGCGGCTTCCCATAGCGCCAGGAAGAACGCGACGCCGAACCAGCCCGCATGCCGGGCGAAGAAATTTTCGTCGCGGATCATTTGGGCTGCCCCTCGACCCGCGCCTGCCAGGGGATCAGCCAGGCCTCCAGCTTTGCCATTGCCGTGGTGATGGCCAGGCCGAACGCGCCGATGCACAACATGCCGACCATCGTGATGTCGGTGCGATAGAAAGTGCGCGCTTCCATGATCAGCGATCCGAGACCGCGGATCGTGCCGATCATCTCGGCGCCCACGATCACCATGAAGCCCACGCCCAGCGCCACGCGCGCGCCCGACATCAAGCGCGGGGCGGCGGCGGGCAGAATCACGCGGCGGAAAATCTCGGCCTGGGGCGTGTCCATCGTGCGTGCCGCACGGATCAGCACCGGATCGACGAGTTTCACGGCACCGATCGTCGCCGACAGCATCACCCAGAAGCAGCCATAGCCGATCAGGAAGATCTTCGACGCTTCGCCCGTACCGAACCAGACGAGGGCGAGCGGCAGCAGGCTGAGCGTGGCGATCGAGCGGCAGAAAGCGACGAGCGGCGAAGTCGCGCGGTCGAGCAGCGGATACGAGCCGATCAGAATGCCGAGCGGGATCGCCAGCATGACGGCCAGGATGTGTCCGGCAAGGATGCGCGCGATGGTGATGCCCGCATGCGTCCACAAGGTGATACCTTGCGGAAAGCCGCGCGTGGCAAGGTCGATGAAACTATCGGCAAGGCGGCTGGGCGGCGGGAATTGAATCGGGCGCAGCCAGCCTTGATCGGCGGCGAATTCCCAGATTCCTAGGAACGCCGCGAGCACGGCGGCGGGAACGAGCCAAGTTTGCGCCCGCGGGCTCAAACTTGGCCCCCATGCAGATGCGACCAGATTTCGTCGTAGAGTGCCACCAGCGTGGGATCGCTGCGCCGGCGCGGGCGCGGCAGATCGATGCGCCGCTCCAGTACGAAGCGGCCGGGGCGGGGCGCCATCACCAGCACGCGATCGGCCAAGATCAAATCTTCCCAGATCGAGTGGGTGACGAACACGACCGTCTTGCGCCGTTGCGCCCAGACGCGCAGCAACTCGTCCTGCATTTCGTTGCGGGTGATTTCGTCGAGCGCGCCGAAGGGCTCGTCCATCAGCAGGATTTCGGGATCGAGCGCCAAAGCGCGCGCGATGGCCACGCGCTGCTGCATGCCGCCCGACAATTCGAACGGATATTTATCGGCGGCGGCAGCGAGGCCGACAAGGGCGAGAAGTTCCAGCGCCAGCGCGTCGGCCGCGTCTTTCTTCATGCCGCGATTGATTGCGGCGAAGGCGATATTCGCTTTGGCGGTCAGCCACGGGAACAAGGCGCCTTGCTGGAACACCATGCCCTTGCCCGCACCGGGGCCGGTGACCTTCTTGCCGTTGACGCGCAACTCGCCGCCCGACGGCGTTTCGAGACCCGCGATCAGATTGAGCAAAGTGGTCTTGCCGCAGCCGCTGCGGCCGAGCAGCACGACGAACTCGTTGGGCGCGATCGACAGATCGACCTCACCCAGCACCGGCGCGCCCGAATCGTTGGCGAAAACCTTGGAGAGTTTGGAAATTTCGATCATCGCGGCGTTCCCGTCATCTCGACGAAGATCGGGCTCGACCACGCGATCCCGCCATCCCATTGGCGCACGCGAAACCAATAGGCGTTCCAGCCGGGCTTCATCGCGCCGTCGCGGAACTCGCCGCGCCACGATGCCGGCCCCAAATCCTTGGGCAGGAAGCGCAGCTCAAGCTCGCGATGCGGCACGTCGTCGGCGAAATAAGCCGGGCCTTGGCGCAAGCGCGACACGGGCACGGTGACTGAGATTTGCGGTGTGTCGATCGCCAGCGCCGCATCGCCGGGGGCGGCGAGTGTGGCGGTGATGCCGTCCCAATCGCCGCCAGTCGCCGAGCGCCAAACGATCTTGCGCGGTTCGGCGCTCAAGATCCCTTCGTCGGGCGTGTCGAGCGCATAGCCTTGCGGATCGGCGAATGTGCCGGCGGAAAGCGTTGCGGCACCGTCCCAATTCATCCGCGCGCGGGAGAAGTTGCCCGGCGCCGTGGCGCCGCGCCACGCGATGCGCAAACGGTCGGACAATTCCGTGTTCTTGGCGTGCGGCTCGACGTGATGGACGATCTCCGTACCCCGGAAAATATCGATCGCCTCGATGGGGGCGGTACCGTCGATCTCGATCGACAGCAGCGGCGGGCGCGGGGCTTGGAACTCCGCACCCATCTTCTGCCCGTCGGCGGAGAAGCGCAGCACGATGCGCGCCCCATTGGTCGCGTAGCAATTGCGCGCATGCAAGGCCGCGAGCAGGGATTTGCGATCGAGGACGGGGATTGAAGCCGCGACCAAGCCGCCGCGCACATTGCGCACCGCTTGATGGCCGGGATGGCTCGCACCGGGCCGCCCGTCCACGCCGTCGCTGCCGGCGGTCACACCCATGCGATAGCCGCGCCGCAGTGCCTCCAGCACGAACCATTCCGACGTCGCATGCGTCGAATGGATTTCGATCAGGCGTTCGACCGACGGTTCGTGGCGCGACAGATCGGTCGTGCGCCCGCCGACATGAAGGCCGATAACGACGTCGCTGCCGCGATATTTGGCGTGGAAATCCTCGGCCAGCGGCAGATCGTTCGCGATATCGGATTTGTCGTCCACGTATTCGTGGCTGCAGCGCGTGATCTGCGCTGTGTCGCCGGGGAAGAACAGGTTGCGGTCGCCGCCGCGCGCCGTGTCGGCCGACCATTCGAGGCCGAGCAGGGTGATGAAACGGCCGGACTCGTTATGTTCGGCGGTGACGGTTTCCGTTTCCGTCCATTCGGGGCCGGTCACCAGGAAGCAATTCGCCTGATGACTGGCGAAATCGATGCGCGCGAAATCGCGCGCATGGCGGAAGAAAGCGTCGACCGTGCGTGCACCACAACCGACCAGCGACTGCGCGTGGATATCGCCCCAAAAGATTCGCGTCGCCGGTGCCGTCGCATGAACGCGGATGGGGTTGGAGACCGCGTGACCGAGACCGCTATTCAATTCCAAGCGATGCAGGCCGGGCGTATCGATCGTCGCGCGCCAACGGCGAATACCGGGCAGGTCGGGCAAAGGTTCGAGCTTCGCGCCCGCCGGGGCGGGGCGCTCGGCGAATTCGGCCGGATTGCCCCATTCGTCGGCGATGCGATAGACGAGTTCGAAACTCTCGCTCGCAACGATCTCGCTCGGCGCGATTAATTCGCCGACTGCCACGCGCGCGGCGATCACTTCGACGTTCAGTACGTCGATCTCGATCCATTCGGCTTTCGCCGGGCGCACGCGCACCGACAAAGGCGATTGTTCCTCGATGAAGGTCTGCGCACGGCCCTTGGTCGCGACCGACAGCACGGCGCCGGAAGGCAAGCCGTCGGGAAACTCGATCTCGAACACGTGATCGAAGGGATGCCAGTCGATCGAACGGCGCGTGCGCCAGCGATGCGGCCGCGACGGTTCCACATGGATGGTGGTGAAGCCGGGTTTGCCCGGCTTATCGGTTTGCGGTGTATCCCAATCGCTGGGCCAGCGGCGGATCAACGCGACCGCACCGCCCGGCGCCAAACCGTTCGGCCCGGCCGTGTAGGTGACAATCCATTCGCCGGACATGCCCGCGACGACCGGCGCGGGGCCGGACAAAGCGGCTTTGCCGTGCGCGCCGTCGCGCGCCTGGGCGATCGGCAGGCCGCTCATCGCAGATCCAGGCGATAGCGATAGACGTCGCCGCGCATCACGGCGCGGCGGAACTCGCCGATGCGCCCGTCGGGCAGGAAGGTGCGGCGTTCGATCTGGAAGACCGGCGCGCCGGTCTTGATGCCGAGTTGGCGTGCATCGAACGCGGTGCAAATCGCGGGTTCGATGAATTCCTCCGCCCGCACCAGCGTCACGCCGTATTCGTCGCGCAGAATATCGACGAGATGGCGTTCGGTCAGATTGTGTTTGGCGAGGCCGGGGAACAACGCGGCGGGCAGGGCGCTGGTTTGCAGCGTGACCGGCACGCCGCCTGCGAAACGCAAGCGACGCAGCATCACGACGCTGCGGTCGTGCCCCAAGCCCAACGCCTTGGCGAGGACGGGATCGGCCTTGCGCGTGACGCAATCCAGCACATGCGCGCCGGGGTCGAGCGGCGGGCCTTCGACGCGGAACTGCGAATAGGAGCCGACGACGCTGCCTTCGAATTTCGGCCGGCGCAGGAACGAGCCGCGGCCGGGATGGCGTTCGATCAGCCCGTCGCGCGCCAGTTCGGCCAGCGCTTGGCGGATCGTGCCGCGGCTCACGCCGTAATGCTCGCAAAGGGCGGCTTCGGGCGGCAACTCGGCGCCCGAGCCGAATTTGCCCGAGGTCAATTGCAGCACGAGATTTTCGTGGATCTGGATATGCATCGGCACGCGATCGCCGCGCACGAAAGGTTCCAGCACGACCGGCCCCGTATCGGATCCGTCGAGGCGCTGGGTTTCGGCGACAAGGCCGGACGCGTCCGTTTTAAGCATCTTTACCTCTCATAATGTTTAAACATATGATCGTTTGAACATCCAGTCAACGCCGATGCGAGAATGGGAGCGGGAAATGCCCACCGACGCGATCTTCGCCGTGAAAGCCCTATCGTGGATATCGTCGCGATACGGAACGTCGTGCGAATGGCCTTAGACCAAGCCGTCGCGATCCGCGCCGCGCACGGGGCCGCCTTTGTGCGCCACGCCGCGCTTGGTCGTGGGAAAGCGCTCGGCGCAGACCTTGCGCAATTCGGCGATCAGACGGCGGCAGGCCGGCGACAATTCCGTGCGTTTGCGCAAAGTGAGCCCGACGGGCCGATGCCAATCGAGCCAGCCCGCCCCCGCGGGGACGACGCCGGCGCATTCGCGGCCGGGCAACATCGTAACCGCCGGCAGATAGCCGAGACAGTCGGTTTCCAAAATCATCGCGCGCATGAAGGCGAGGGCGTTCGTCTCCACCGCCAGGCGCGGCGGCGCGATGCCATGCGCCTTCAACGCCAATTCCAAGCGTTGACGCGTGACGATCGCCGGCGAAGGCAGAATCCAGCGATAGCGCTCGAGCTCCTTCTTCGACGGGTTGCGCTTGGCGGTCAGCGGATGGCCGGGGCGGCAGGCGAGCACGACGCGATCGACGAACAATGTTTCTTGTTCGAGGTCGGAATCGTCGGGTTGATCGACGAGGTTGGAGATCACGACGTCGAGTTCGCCCGCCCGCAGCCATTCGAACAAGCGGTCATGCAAGCCGCCGACGACGGTGACCTTGAGATCGTTGCGGCCGCGCAGCAAGCGCGCCGTCGCGATCGGCAGCACGCTGGCGATGACGCTGGGCGCCGAGCCGATGGCGATGCGCCCTTCGCGGCCGTCGCGGATCGCGCCGACCGTGCGTTCGGCTTCGGAGATTTCCGACGCGATCGCGCGCGCGTGGCGCGCGAATTCGCGGCCAAACTCCGTCGCCAGCACGCCGTGCGGCGTGCGCTCGAACAGTTTGACGCCGAGATAGCTTTCCAGCCGGCGCAGGCTCTTGCTCAGCGCTGGCTGGGAGATACCCAGCACTTTCGCAGCACTCGCCAGACTGCGGTGATCGATCAATGCCACGACGTGACGCAATTGTTGCAACTGCACGAGAACACCTTCCGCGAAGCGGCCTATAGCCAATGGTTATCGATTTGGGCCCACATGGTAGTTGTCGGACCCATCGTCAGGTGTCAAGGTCGCATACAACACAAGTGGCTGCGGCACCGAGACGAACGCTGGCGGCCGGAGGGAGCACGCCGGTGAACGAGCAGGACCGCAAACCCGGCCTGGCGAAGGGTGACGCGACATTCGCGCTCGCCATGATTGCGGTCGCGTTATTCACGATGTGGGGCCTGCGCAACCAGCCCAAGGCGCCGTACGACCCGGTTGGTGCCGCCGCCGTACCATTCTGGACGGCCGCTTGCGTTCTGGCGCTGGCGATCTTCTTGCTCGCGCGCGTGCTTTTGCGCCATTCGACGCGCGGCGATGCGCAAGCGCTGTTCACCGCCAACGAAGCGGTCGATGACACCTATTCCGTCGTGCCGTCCTTCTCCGCTTGGGCGGTGGGATTGTCGGTGATCTACGTCGCGGCGATGCCGTTCGCCGGATTCATGATCGCCTCGATCGTCTACATGCTGGCGCTGGGCTGGGTGTTGAGCGCGCGCACGGCGCGCGCGTCGGTGATTCTCGCGGTCGTCGCGGTGGCGCTTGGTGCCGGGATCGATCTCGGGTTCCGCGCGATGCTGATCGATCTTCCGTAGGGCCGAGCCGATGGATCTCGCACAGGCCTTTCTGCACGTTCTTTCGCCCAGCCCTTTGATGCTGCTGTTGCTCGGCACGTTCATGGGCATCGTCGTGGGTGCGTTGCCGGGATTGACGGGCGGCGCGTTGCTCGCCCTTTCGCTGCCCTTCACCTATCGCATGGCGAGCGCCGATGGCGTGATCTTGATGACGTCGATCTATGTCGGTGGCATTTCGGGTGGCTTGATCACCGCGACGCTGATGCGCATTCCGGGCGAGCCCTCGGCCGTCGTCACCACGCTCGATGGCTTTCCGATGGCGCGCGGCGGCAGGCCGGGGCGCGCCTTGGGTCTGGGCATTTCGGCGTCGTTGATCGGCGGCGCGTTGTCGTGGCTCGCCTTGGTGCTGCTGTCGCCGTGGATGGCGCGATTGGCGCTGGTGTTCGGCCCGTTCGAGAATTTCGCGCTCGTGTTCATGGCGCTGGTGCTGATCGCGACGCTAAGCCAAGGCTCCGTCACGAAGGGCCTGCTGGCGGGCCTATTCGGCATGCTGGTCTCCTTCCCCGGCGTCGACGAAACGTCGGGTCAGCTTCGTCTGACCTTCGGATTCGACGAGATGGCCGGCGGCTTCAGCCAGCTTTCGGTCATTCTCGGCGCCTTCGCGGTCAGCCAAGTCTTGGGCGACGCGATGCACGCGCGTCAGCGCTTCGATCGGCTCGATCCCAGTTTGCGCGGAATCTTCCTGTCGCCGGGCGACTATATCAAGCAGGGTTGGAACATCCTGCGCTCGTCGATCATCGGCATCTGGATCGGCATGCTGCCCGGCGTGGGGGCGAGTGTCAGTTCCATCGTCGCCTATTCGACCGCGAAGAATCTGTCGAAGACGCCGGAGAAGTTCGGCACCGGCTTCGACGACGGCATCGTCGCGGCCGAAACCGCGAACAACGCGAATACCGGCGGCGCGCTGATCCCGATGATCACGCTGGGCATTCCCGGCAGTCCGGCCGCGTCGATCCTGCTGGCGGCGTTGCTGATGCACAACATCCAGCCGGGCCCGACCTTGTTCACCAATTCGCCCGATGTCGTCGGCGCGCTGATGGCGTCGCATCTTCTCTCGCATATCGCGATGTACGGGATGATGATCCTCGGCTGCATCTGGATCGCGCGGCTGATGTATGTGCCGCGCGCCTATATCTTGCCCGCGATCATGGTGCTGTGCGTGATCGGGGCGCTCGCCGAAAACGGCCGCCTGTTCGACGTGTGGACGATGCTCGCCTTCGGCATCGTCGGCTTCCTGCTGGAACTCGCATCCGTGCCGTTGGGGCCGTTCGTCATCGGTTTGATTCTCGCACCGCTGGCCGAGGGGCAATTGCGCGCCGGATTGATGGCTACCGATGGCTCGATCTGGCCGCTGTTCCAGCGCCCGGTCGCGGTCAGCTTCTTCGCCGTCGCCATCGCGATGTTCATCTGGCCTTTGTGGCGCGATCTGCGCCGCCAACGCACCCCCGCAACCCAAAACGGATAACAAAAAGGGAGATATTCATGCGCCGCAGAGATTTCATCGCCGGAACCGCCGCTGCTGCTGCCCTTGCGGCACCCGGCATCGCGCCCGTGTCCGCGCAAGCCGCCTATCCCGACAAGCCGATCCGTATCGTGGTGCCCAATCCGCCGGGCGGCAGCGCCGATTATATCGGCCGCTTTTTCCAGACGCCGTTGCAGCGCATTTTGGGTCAGCCCGTCGCGGTCGCCAACGTGGTGGGCGGCGGCACGTCGATCGGCAACCGCCAAGTCCGCGACGCGGCCCCCGACGGCCATACCGTTCTCGCCGTCCATCAGGCGCTGCTGACGGCGGCGGCGCTGAAGGTCATGGATTTCGGGCCCGAGGCCTATCAGAAGGTCGCCCAAGTCGCGGCCGAGTACGTGACCGTCGTCGTCAATCGCAAGGCGCCGTATCAGGACCTCAAAAGCTTCCTCACGGCGGCGAAGGCCGGCGATCTGCGCGCGGGCGTGCAGATCGGCGCCATCAATCATTTCCTGTTCCTGTCGCTGGGCGACAAGACGAACGTCAAGTTCCGCTACGTCAACACCGGCGGCGGCGGCCCGA
>JAIUNH010000135.1 GCA_020161965.1 Pseudomonadota bacterium | reverse complement strand
TCGCGCCGCCCGACGTCGCGCCCGCACCGATGACGGTGTGGATTTCGTCGATGAACAGGATCGCGTTTTCCTGCGCTTCGAGTTCCGACAGAACGGCCTTCAACCGTTCTTCGAAATCGCCGCGATAGCGGGTACCCGCCAGCAGCGTGCCCATGTCGATCGCGTAGATCACTGCGTTCTGGAGCACTTCGGGCACTTCGCCCTTCACGACCTTGCGCGCGAGACCTTCGGCGATCGCCGTTTTGCCCACGCCCGGATCGCCCACGTAAAGCGGGTTGTTCTTGTAGCGTCGGCACAGGATCTGGATCGTGCGCTCGACCTCGGCATCGCGGCCGATCAGCGGATCGATCTTGCCTTGCGCGGCCTTCTTGTTGAGGTTGACGCAGTAAGCCTGGAGGGCGCCTTCCTTCGGCTTGGCACCCTGCTTCGCTTCGCCGCCGGATTGGCGCTCGGGTCCGCGATCGGCGGGGCCGCGCTCGCCCGACTGGCCGGTCGTCTGTTCCTCGTCCGCCCCGCGCACGCGGCGCGGCTCGGACTTGCCCGGCACCTTCGCGACACCGTGGCTGATGTAGTTGACCGCGTCGAGCCGCGACATGTCCTGCTCCTGCAGGAAATAGACGGCATGGCTCTCGCGCTCGGAGAACATCGCGACCAGCACGTTCGCACCGGTCACTTCCTCGCGGCCCGACGACTGAACATGGATCGCCGCGCGTTGCAGCACGCGCTGGAAGCCGGCGGTGGGCTTCGCCTCGCCGCCGCGGCTGGTGACCAGCCCCGCGAGCTCGTTGTCGAGATATTGGGTCAGGTCCCGGCGCAGCTTGTCGAGATCGACGCCGCAGGCGCGCAAGACCGCGATCGCGTCCTGATCTTCGGTCAGGGCCAGCAGAAGATGTTCGAGAGTCGCATACTCGTGACGCCGCTCGTTGGCGAGGGCGAGCGCGCGGTGCAGGCTCTGTTCGAGATTGCGCGACAGCATCGAGAGGTCCGCTCCCTTTCCGTCACGCCCCGTCGCGCAATTGCGGCGGAGCGGCCCACAAACCGGGCTTTGCAAGCCTCGCGCCGGGACGCCCGACGCGAGTCCTAAGACTATAAATGTAAGTGCGCTGCGGCGTCTTTGCCAGTGATGGCGGGAAAACAGCCGCGAATGCCGGAAAACGTCTCACTCTTTTTCGAGTGTGCAGCGCAGCGGATGCTGATTCCGCCGTGCGAACTCGGTCACTTGGTTCACTTTCGTCTCGGCGACTTCATAGGTGAATACACCGCACACGCCCACGCCACGGCGATGGACATGCATCATGATCGTCGTCGCTTCCTGCCGGGATTTGCCGAAAAACCGCTCCAAGACGTGCACGACGAATTCCATCGGCGTGTAATCGTCGTTGAGCATCAGCACCTTGTACATCGCCGGCTTCTTGGTGCGCGTGCGCGTTTGCAGCGCGATGCCCGAGCCGTCGTCGCCGCCACCGGTGCGGTCGGTATCTTTGTCCTCGCTCATCCTGGAATCCGAAACCCTCTTTCAGCCCGATGATATGGCATCCGGGCGGGGTGAATAAAGGGGCAGTGCCCGCAAAAGAAAAACCCGGCCGCCCTTGCGGGCGACCGGGTCTTTATCGGCTTGAAGCGTCGAAGGGGCTTTTAGGCCGCCAGCGCGGGCTTCAGCATCTTTTCGACCGCGACGTTGACGCGGGCGTTGATCGGCTCGAGCGCCTCGTTCGTCACCTTGATCGAGGCTTCCGAGACCTTCGTGCCTTCGGCGACGAACTTGTCGAACGTCGTCTTGGCGAAATCGGTCTGCAGGTCGACCGCTTCCTTCAGGGTCTTGGCGCCGAGCATCGCCTTGGCGACGTTGGCCGAAGCCTCGAACGTCTCCTGGGCGAACGCGGCCCACGACTTCGACACCGATTCCACGCCCTTGGCGTAGGTGGTCGAGGCCACGACGAACGCGTCGAGGTTTTCCTTGTTGAACTTGGCGGCGTCTTCATACGCCTTCATCGTCTGGGCCGAGGCCTTTTCGACCTGGGACTTGGCGTCGCCGAAATACTTGTCGAACGACTTGACGTCGAAGAGCGCTTTGAACTGGTCGGTCATGGCGAATGTTCCTTTGACGAACTGTTCCCCGATGGCCGGGGCTAGGACGGGTTTGGCCGCAGGCGCCGCCGGAGCGGCCGCGACCTGGACGGGAGGAAGGCTGGGCTTCGCGGCCGGGACGGGCTTGGCAGGGGCCGCAACGGCTTGGGCCGGCGCCTTGGGCGCGGCTTTGCTCGGTTGCTTCGACTTGCCTTTGCCCATCTTGGTCGCCTTCGCTTCGTCGTCCTCGAGTGGGGTTGTGCCGCTTTGTGCAGCGCAACATGACGTGAATATAGCCACTCTCTTGCGAGGGTCAAGGGAGTTTTGTGCGGCGCAGCAAAAATCCCTCGCACCGCAACATAAGCCCTTGCGGCAACGAGGGATTTTTTTTGGGCCAGGTTCTGCTGAGCGGTATTCCGCTGATCAGAACAGCGTCAGGATGTTTCCGAGCTCGCCGTTGCGCACGATCATCTCGAAATTCCGGTCGGGGCCCAGATCGCCGGTGCGCCGGCTAATATAGGCGCCATAGGTGTTGGCGAAGGGCTTGGCCGGCGGAATGCTGGTCGTGTCGTGGCTGTAGAGGAGCTGCGGGAAGCGCAAGGCGGCGAAGCCGGGCGTCTGGTTGACCCAGGCGTTGAAGTGGAACTTGCCGCCCGCACAGGCGCTGACCGCCCAATAGAAATCGTAGGATTGCAGGCGCATTCCTTCCTGCGCCGCGGCGCCGAATCCGTCGGCCTCGACCTGGCGGATCAAGGCGAGATACTCGGCACGGGTCAGCGTCGCTTCGGCCTGGCGCTTGATGCCTTCGGGCCGGATCGGCCAGGACAGCGGAAATTCGAAAACCCGAATTTCCGAATTGCCGACATTGACGCTCAATTTTCCGCCGTCATCTGTCTGAATCAGGTCGTAGCTGCGGACTTGTTCGTCGAATACGGCGTTGTAGATGAACCGATAGCGCGCGGGCGCATCGGCGGTACAGGCGGCTTTGATGTCTTGGCCGGAAAGATATTGGAAATACGACGCACGCCCGACGACCGGGTTGTTGACCCGCGACGTGTCGGCGCAAGCGGCCAGCGCCAGAGCAATTCCCAACAGCGCGAAGCGTTTCATATGGATCCTCGATTCGAGTCGAAAGTACGACGCCAATGGCATGGAATCGCGGTTTTTTATGGACATCAAGATTCGCTCTCGATTATCGTTCCGACTGCAACGAATTGAAACATTCGTCGAGTCGCATCCCTCGAACTTGGGCCAGACTCGGGCCACGAAAACCACTCGCTTCAGGAAATTTTTCGCGTGACCCTTGCTCTGAATACCCTAACGCATCGCCTCGCCCGCTTGTTCCCCGTCCTCGCCGTGCTGACGGCGATTGTGATCGGCAGTGCCGCCCCCGCACAAGCGCGCTACGCGTCGATCGTCGTCGATTTCGAATCCGGCCGCGTGTTGTCCGAACAGGGTGCGGACGAACGTCGCCACCCCGCGTCGCTCACCAAGATGATGACGCTGTTCCTCATCTTCGAAGCGCTCGATGCGGGTAAGATCACGCTCAACACGCGCTGGAACGTGTCGGAATATGCGGCCGGTCAAGCGCCGACGAAACTGAACCTGCAAGCGGGCGACCGCGTGGCGGTGCGCGACATCATCCTCGGCATGGTCACGCGTTCGGCCAACGACGCGGCGATGGTCGCGGCCGAAGGTCTCGGCGGTTCGGAAGCCAAATTCGCCGACATGATGAACAAGCGCGCGCGCGATATCGGCATGACGCGCTCGAATTTCGAAAACCCGCACGGCCTGCCCAACGACGCGCAGATCACCACCGTGCGCGATATGGCCACGCTGGGCCGCGAGATCATCAAGCGCTATCCGCATCACTACGCGTTCTTCTCGACGCAGCAATTCACCTTCGAAGGCCGCAAATACGCGAACCATAACCGGTTGATGAATTGGTATCAGGGCGCGGACGGCATCAAGACCGGCTATATCCGCGCGTCGGGCTTCAACCTTGTCGCCTCGGCCGTGCGCGACGGGCGGCGCATCGTCGCCGCCGTGATCGGCGGGCCGAACCCGTCGGAACGCGATC
Source organism: Pseudomonadota bacterium (assembly GCA_020161965.1). Lineage (GTDB taxonomy): Bacteria > Pseudomonadota > Alphaproteobacteria > CACIAM-22H2 > CACIAM-22H2 > Tagaea. Next base: position 4,462 of record JAIUNH010000135.1, on the reverse strand, counting down.
AATACACGGGCAAGCTGCTCGATGCCGGTTTCGGTCGCGGCGATCTACCGCCCGCGACGACGCGCGTCGCGCAAGCGCCCGCATCGGAAAAGACGCGCAAGGCAGCGCCGGCGCGCGCACAAGCCTCGATCTCCAGTGCCGCTCCCAGCAACGCGCCCGCAAAGCGCGCCAACCCGCCCCAGCGCGCGCAGCAGACCTCGGCCGTCGAACATGCCGACAAGCCCGAAGAATGGGGCGTGCAAGTCGGCGCCTTCGCGCGGATGGATGCGGCACGCCGTGCGGCCAGTGCCGCGCAGAAGATCGCGCCCACCTATCTCAGCGACGCGACCGTCGACATCAGCGAAGCGGGCAAGCGCTATCGCGCGCGCCTGTTGGGCCTCACCCAGGCGCAAGCGCGCGAAGCGTGCCGCGCACTGGACAAGCGCGATATGGACTGCATGACGCTGGGCCCGGCGCAAAGCCGCCCCTCGACGCGCCTCGCCGACGCGAATTCGCGCCGCAAGTAAGTTCCGGAAAAAGCCTTAACGCCCGATTCCGGCCATCGCCGGCGGCTTGGCCGTGACGGGCGCCATACCCGGCGCCCCGCCGGTGCGCCCATCGGTCAGCCGGCGCAATTTACCCTCGGTCACCATGCGCTCCAGCACCGAGAAGACCTGCATCGTGGGCGCCCCCACGGCGTCGGCGATCTGGCCCAGCGAAAACGTGCCCTTGCCCTTCACCGCGGCGCGGATCAGGGGTTCGGCCAGTTCGGGCGATAGCATCTTGGGCGGGGCCGCCATAACCCCGATTTTGGGCCGGTTGGGCCCCTCGCGCAAGGCGAGTTGCGGCCCGCGCCCGTCTATGGCATAGACCCGGCCCCGCGCTGATTTTCGGGCCCCCAGGGCCCGGAGCGCTGCCGTAGCTCAGTGGTAGAGCGCGTCCTTGGTAAGGACGAGGTCCGGAGTTCAATCCTCCGCGGCAGCACCAGCGGGGTTCAATGAAATCCCCGCCTTAAAACAGTTCAAAACGCCGGCAGAAGCCGCGTGAGCGCGTCGACGACTTGGCGCTCCGAAATCGGCTTCGAAATGGCGGCGTCGGCGCCCATCTTCTTGGCGGCGAGCAGCGCGTCGTCGGGCGTCATGCGCGTATCGAGCCCGCCCGAAATCGCGACCACGGGCAGATGGCCCCAATGCTCGCGCACGTATTTGATGCCTTCCACGCCGCCCATGCCCGGCATGAAGATATCGGTGATGACGATATCCGCCCCCAGCGTGTCCCAACCCGCGAGCGCTTGTTCCCAGGTCGGCTTCACGACCGAATCGTAACCGCGCTTGCGTAAGTACGCTTTGAGGATCTCGCCGATCGTCTCGCTGTCGTCGACGACCAGCGCCATCGGCTTGCGCTTGGCGCCGAAGCCCTTGCGCAGCAGATCGTCGATCCGGCGCGCCAGATCGTCGTGCGACACGGGCTTCATCGACAGGAAATGCGCGCCGGCGGCACGCGCCCCCGCCAGCATTTCGGTATCGGTCTTGTCGCGCTGGGGTTGGGCCAGCGCGATCACGCCCATATGCGGCCAGCGCCGCTTCAAGCGCGGCATGTCGGCGATCATCTCGTCGTCGAGCCCATCGACATCGACCACGGCGATTTTCGGCGCCATCGCCAGCCCCGCGACCGAAGGATCGCCGGGCGTGCGCGCCGTCACCGTTTGGTAGCCTTTGCCGGCAAGACCGGCCGCCAACGCCTGCAACGATTCTTCGAAGGCATCGACGAGGAGTATGGGACCTTTCATCGCCCGGGGCACTTAGCGCGCGCCTGTTGTCCTGACAAGCCCTCTATCGCCCCTGAGTACCGTCAGCGCCGTAAAGGCTCCAAGATAGAGACGTAATTCGCGACCGCCGCCCCGCCCATGTTGAAAACGCCGGTGATACCGGGCTTGGGCACTTGCATGTCGCCCGCACGGCCCGTGGCCTGCATCGCGGCCATGATATGCATCGAAACGCCGGTGGCGCCGATCGGATGGCCTTTGGCTTTGAGCCCGCCCGACGCGTTGACCGGCAGCTTGCCGTCTTTTTCGGTGAGGCCTTCGAGAGCCGCACGCGCACCCTGGCCCTTGGGCACGAGGCCCATCGCTTCGTATTGGATCAATTCGGCGATGGTGAAACAGTCATGCGTTTCGACGGCCGCGAGATCGCCGAGTGTGAGCTTCGCGTCGCCCAGCGCCTTGCGCCATGCCAGCGCGCAACCTTCGAAATCGACGATGTCGCGTTTGGACATCGGCAACAGATCGTTCACTTGCGCCGTGGCGCGCACGGCGACGGCTTTGCCGCCCAGCGCCAGCGCCGTCGGCAGATCGGCGAGCACGAGTGCGGCAGCACCGTCCGACACGAGGCTGCAATCGGTGCGGCGCAACGGGCCCGCGACCAGCGGGTTTTTGTCCGACACCGTGCGGCAGAATTCGTAGCCGAGATCCTTGCGCAATTGCGCATAGGGATTCACGGCCCCGTTCTTGTGGTTCTTCGCCGCGATCTTCGCCATCGCGTCGGAAGGATCGCCGTAGCGCTGCGCGTAAAGCTGCGCGATATGGCCGAACACGCCCGCAAAGCTCATACCGGGGCGATCCTCCTCCTTGACGTAGGAGGCTTTCATCAAGATCTCGCCGATCTTGTCGCCCGGCGTTTCGGTCATCTTCTCGACACCGACGACGAGCACCACGCGCGCCTTCTTCGCGGCGATCGACGTCAGCCCCAAATGCACGGCGGCCGAACCGGTCGCGCACGCATTCTCGACGCGCGTCGCCGGTTTGAAGCGCAACGCGTCGGACGCTTGGAAGACGAGCGACGCGGGGAAATCCTGCTTCACGAAGCCGCCGCCGAAATGGCCGATATAGATTTCATCGACGTCGCCCGGCGCCACGCCCGCATCGTCCATCGCCTGAACCGCGACTTCCGCGATCAGCGCTTCGAGGTCGAGCCCTTCGCGTTTACCAAACTTGCCGTGCGACCAGCCGACGATGCATCCCGCCATGGCGCCCTCCTCCGCGGAAGAATTTCAACGCAACGAATTATTACATTTAATCAGTAACTTGGCGATGCGGCAATTCGCCGGGTGCCGCGCGTCCAAATTGCGCGCAGAAATGACACAGAAATAATGTGGTTAATAAAGGGGGTTGGGCCAATGACAAAACCGCGCGATATCGCTTCGATCCGAGCCGGATTGCACCGCGCATTGGGCCTGCTGCCGGAAGAGCGCATCGCCGCCGCCACGGGCAAATCGGCCTCGCTGTTCCGCAAATGCGCGGACCCCGACAATACGCGCCACCGCCTGCAAGCCGAGGACGCGGTGGCGCTCGACGCGGCCTGCGTGGTCGCGGGCGCGCGCGCGCATATCTTCGAATCCTACCGCCAGGCGTTGGACGCGCGCGTGGCCGAACTTGGCGGACCTTGCGCGCATCGCGCGGCCGATCCGTTGCGCCGCTTGGCGCAAGCGACGCGCGAATTGGGCGCCGTCGCCGGCGCGATCGCCGAGGCCGAGCAGCCGCCCTCGCCCGAAACGACACAACGCATCGCCAATCTGGTCGATCGTGCGCTCGATACGCTGACGCATCTCAAAAACGATCTGCGCGAAACAAGCCTCGCGCAAGCGGCGGAGTGACGCCCGCCGCGTCAGACGTATTTTTCGCCGCGCACCACGTCGATGTCGCTGGTCCACGCGATCGTCGCGTAAAGCGGGAAATAATTTTCCGCCAGATGCGCCATGATGCGCGCGGCGACATCGGCGCCGACCACGACTTCGATGCGCAGATTGGTTTCGCCCACCCGCCCCGCGCGCTTGCCGCGCGAGCCTTCGCCATGCGCTTCGCTGGTCGTGTAGCCGCTCGCACCCAAGCGCTTCACGTCGGCGACGATCTTCGGCGCGATCGTTTCCTCGGCCACGATGACGACCAGTTTGAGCGGGGTAAGCATCAGCGTCCTCCGGCCAGATACTGCGCGAGGGCCGCGTAAAGCGGAAGTCCGGCAAGCAGATTGAACGGGAAGGTTATCGCCAGCGACGCGGTCAAGTAATAGCCGGGCGACGCGTCGGGCAATGCGATGCGCACCGCCGCCTTCAGCATAGCCTTTGCTGAGACTGCGAATCTGAACCATCGATCGGGCGGGTTTCCCGTTCATACGTACCTACCAATTATACCGGCGACAACACGAATTAAACAGATCGGTTTGCGAATAATTTCACTCATCCACAACAGTAATCGATCTACATGAGGCAACTATGATAAATAAGGTGTTTTCGTGTGTCCCTTTCTTAATATACACTGAAAACGAGGTGCCCAAATGCATAAATATTACGAAAAAAGCATGTCGTTCATACACAATTTGCCTGAGAACGGACATGGTCACCCCGGTTTTGAAAAAGTGTAAATTCAAACTTCATCCGAGAAAGGACATGAAATGGCAGTTAACTATAAAGAAGAACTGGTCGGCGTGTT
>JAIUNH010000134.1 GCA_020161965.1 Pseudomonadota bacterium | reverse complement strand
CGCGCATGCGCGCGTCGATGCCGTGCGCGTCGTCTACGATCCCGCCGACGCCGAACTTTACGCCGCCGCGACGCAAGGCTTGGCGCTGCTCGAACCCGTCGCGGGTGGTGCCGAACGGCAGGACAGCGTGCGACGCGGGCTCGAAAGCCTCGAGCGTTTCAAACCCAAGCGCGTGTTGATCCACGATGGTGCGCGGGCTTTCGCGAGCGCCGATCTGATCGACCGGATGATCGCCGCACTCGACGAGGCCCCGGCGGCCATCGCCGCAATTCCCGTGACCGACACGTTGTGGCGCGAGGCGGACAAGGCGGCCGATGCGCTCGTGCCGCGCGACAAACTCTGGCGCGCGCAAACGCCGCAAGCGTTTCGCTACGCCGATATTCTCGCCGCCCATCGCAAGGCCGAAGGTTTGGCGCTGACCGACGACGCGGCAGTCGCGCGGCATGCGGGAATGAAGGTATCGTTGGTCATGGCGTCGGAAGGCAATTTCAAGATCACGACCGAGGAAGATCTCGCGCGTGCTGCGCGCGAAGTGGCGCGGAGCGATATCCGCACCGGCACGGGTTTCGACGTGCATAAATTCGGGCCCGGCGACGGCGTGTGGCTCTGCGGCGTAAAAGTGCCGCACGATGCGGGGCTTGACGGGCATTCGGATGCCGATGTCGGTTTGCACGCCCTCACCGATGCGCTGCTCGGGGCCATCTGCGAAGCGGATATCGGCGCGCATTTCCCGCCCAGCGATCCGCAATGGCGGGGCGCTTCGTCGGATCGCTTCTTAGCCCATGCCGCGAAACTCGTGCGTGCGCGCGGCGGCGAAATCCGCCATGTCGACGTCACGCTGATCTGCGAGCGGCCGAAGGTCGGCCCCCATCGCGACGCGATGCGCGCGCGCGTGGCCGAAATTCTCGGGATCGATATTTCGCGCGTGTCGGTGAAGGCGACGACGACCGAAGGCCTCGGCTTTACCGGGCGGCGCGAAGGGATCGCCGCGCAAGCCGCCGCGACCGTGGCGCTGCCGTGAAACTGCAATTCACCTATGGGCGCTTGCCCGATGGATTCCGGCTGAGCGATCCGGCCGCGTTGCTCGCCACGTGGTTCGGCGCGGGCCTCGTGCCCTTCGCGTCGGGCACCTGGGGCACGCTCGCGGCGCTGCCCTTCGCCTATGTGATTTGGATCGTCGGCGGCTGGATGTTGCTACTGCTGGCGACGATCGCCGTCTCGGCGCTGGGCATGTGGGCGTCATCGCATGTCACCGACAAGCTGGCGGTGAAAGACCCCGGCTTCATCGTGATCGACGAAGTGGCCGGCATGTGGCTCACGCTGCTGTTCGCGCCCTTCGAGATTTGGGCCTGGGCGCTCGCCTTCTTCCTGTTCCGCGCAGCCGATATCGTGAAGCCCTTCCCCGCGAGCTGGGCCGACCGCAATGTGAAGGGCGGGCTCGGCGTCATGCTCGACGATCTGCTCGCCGCGTTGTGGTCGGGTGTGGCGATCTGGGCCGTTTGGCATTATCTACCGGTGCAAGATGTCCTCGACCGATTCAAATTTTGAAGCCGCCCTCGCCTTCGACGTGCTGAACGCCTGTCGGCGTGCGGGGCTTATGGTCGCGACGGCCGAATCCTGCACGGGCGGTTTGGTCGCGGGCGCCCTCACAGCCATTCCCGGCTCGTCCGACGTGGTCGATCGCGGCTTCGTGACCTATTCCAACGAAGCGAAGATGGACATGCTGGGCGTGCCAGAGGCTTTGCTGCTGGCATTCGGTGCTGTCAGCGAACCGGTCGCGCGCGCGATGGCGGAAGGCGCTCTCGCCAAAAGCCGTGCCGGCATCGCCGTATCGATCACCGGCGTTGCGGGGCCCGGCGGCGGCACGCCGGACAAGCCTGTCGGCCTCGTCCATTTCGGGCTTGCGCGCAAGGACAAGCCGACCATCGCGACGCACAGGATTTTCCCCGGCGATCGCGACGCCGTGCGCCGCCAATCGGTTCAGCAAGCGCTGACGATGATCCTGGAAAACGTTTAGTCCGGCAGCGGAATGAATTCCGTTTCGCCCGGCACTTTCGGGAATTCGCCGGCCTTCCACGCCGCCTTGGCGCGTTCCAACCGGTCTTTGTCGCTCGACACGAAATTCCACCAGATCGTCCGCGCGCCCGGCAAGGCCTTGCCGCCGAGCAGCATCGCGCGCGTTTGTTCGCTCGCGCGCAGCTCGACATTCGCTTCGCCGTCGCGCAGCACGACCAGCTCGCCGGGGCCGTAGCTTTTGCCCGCAACGTCGAGCTTGCCCGACACGACGTAGAAGCCGCGTTCCGGGTGTTCGTCGGTCATCGTCAGCGCCGTCCCCGCCGCGAACTCCGCGTGGACGTAGAAGATCGGCCACGCCGACGGGACCGGCGAAACCAGGCCATAAGCGCTGCCCAGGATCAGCTTCAGTGCCACGCCGCCGATCTTGGTTTCGGGCAGCGTATCGGCGGGATGATGCGAAAAGCTCGGCTCGCATTCCTCCAAATCGGGCGGCAGCGCCACCCAAGTTTGGATGCCGTGGATCTTCAACCCGCCGCCGCGCAAGGCGGGATCGGTGCGTTCGGAATGCACGATGCCTTTGCCGGCGGTCATCCAGTTGAGCGCGCCGGGCTTGATCGCCTGCACGAAGCCCAGCGAATCCCGATGCAGAATTTCGCCATCGAACAGATAGGTGACGGTCGACAACCCGATATGCGGATGCGGGCGCACATCCATGCCGTCGCCGGCTTTCAACGTCGCGGGGCCGACCTCGTCGAAAAACACGAAGGGGCCGAGATGGCGGCGCTTGGCCTGGGGCAGCGTGCGCCGGACCATGAAGGCGCCGATATCATGAATCTTGCCGCCCAGGACCAATTCGACCGGATCGCTCATTTCGGCTTCTCCCCGTACAGCGCCTGGGCGCGGGTTTCGAACGCGGCGACCATGCGGCGCACGGCCTCGTTGAACAACATGCCCATGATCGATTGCAGCATGCGCGAGCGGAACTCGAAATCGACGTAGAAATCGATCTCGCAGGTGCCGTCGGGCTGCGGCACGAAGATCCAATGATTGTTGAGATAGCGGAACGGCCCGTCGGCATAGGCGACGTCGATGCGCGCAAGGCCGGTGGGATCGGGCGGCGCCAACGTCACCTTGCTGGTGAAACGCTCGCGGATCATCTTGAAGCCGATGACGAGGTCCCAGGTATCGACATTGGCATCGCGGGTTTTGAGACGCGCAGCGATGCACCAGGGCAAAAATTCCGGATAGCGATCGACCTCCGCGACCAGCTTGTAAAGCTGGGCGGAGGAATACGGCATTTTCCGCTTTTCGGCGTGGGTGGGCATCGTCAACGCGGATAGCGCGGAAGCGGTGCCGGGGGCAATGCCCTATTCGGCGGCCGGCTTGGCGGCGGCCGACAATTTCGCTTCCCGCGCGGCGCGTAAGGCCACGAAATCGCTGTCCGCGTGATAGGACGAGCGCGTCAGCGGCGTTGAGGCGACCAGCAAAAATCCCTTCGCCTTGGCGAGCGTGGCGTATTCGGCGAATTCGTCGGGCGTGACGAAACGATCGACCGCCGCATGCTTGGCCGTGGGCTGGAGATACTGGCCGATGGTCAGGAAATCGACATCGGCGACGCGCAGATCGTCCATCACCTGCATGATCTCGATGCGCGTTTCGCCCAAGCCGACCATCAAGCCCGATTTGGTGAAGATCGACGGGTCGATCTCCTTCACCCGCTGCAACAGGCGCAGCGAATGGAAGTAACGCGCGCCCGGCCGGATCGTCGGATAGAGGCGCGGCACGGTTTCGAGATTGTGGTTGAACACGTCCGGCCGCGCTTCGACGACGATCTCAAGCGCACCGTCTTTGCGCAGGAAATCGGGCGTGAGCACTTCGACCGTCGTACCCGGATTGCGCTCGCGGATCGCGCGGATCGTGCGCGCGAAATGCGCCGCCCCGCCATCCGGCAGATCGTCGCGATCGACCGAGGTCAGGACGATGTGGTTGAGCCCCATCTTCTCGACCGCCGAAGCGACATTGTCGGGCTCGTGCGGGTCGAGCTTGTCAGGCATGCCGGTTGCGACGTTGCAGAACGAGCAGGCGCGCGTGCAGATCGCGCCCAGCAACATCATCGTCGCGTGCTTCTTCTTCCAGCACTCGCCGATATTGGGGCAAGCCGCTTCCTCGCACACGGTGACGAGGCTGTGGTCGCGCACGATCTTGCGCGTCTCCGCGTATTCGGCGGAGACCGGCGCCTTGACACGAATCCAATCCGGTTTGCGCACCTGAACCGGGTTGTCCGGCCGGTGCGCCTTCTCGGGATGGCGAACGCGCTGTTCCATTAGCTAGAAATGGATCGCGCGGCCGTAAGCGTCAAGCACGCTCTCATGCATGGCTTCCGAAATGGTCGGATGCGGGAAGACCGCATGCATCAATTCGATTTCGGTCGTCTCCAGCGTCTTGGCGATGCCGTAACCCTGGATCATTTCGGTAACTTCCGCACCGACCATATGCGCGCCGAGAAGCTCGCCCGTTTTCGCATCGAACACGGTTTTGACCATGCCCTCGGGCTCGCCCATCGCGATCGCCTTGCCATTGCCGATGAAGGGGAAGCGCCCGACCTTCACCGTATGCCCCAGTTCCTTCGCCTTCTTTTCGGTGAGGCCCACCGACGCGACCTGTGGCGTGCAATAAGTGCAGCCCGGAATGGTCGACACGTTCAGCGGATGCACGTCTTTAAGACCCGCGATCTTCTCGACCGTGATGACGCCTTCATGGCTCGCCTTATGCGCGAGCCACGGCGGACCGGCGATATCGCCGATCGCCCACACGCCGGGTTCGCCCGTGCGGCCGTATTCGTCGATCACGACATGCGTGCGATCGACCTTCACCTTGGTGCCTTCGAGACCGATCTTCTCGACATTGCCGACGATGCCGACGGCGGAGATCACGCGCTCGACGGTGATTTCCTGCGCCTTGCCGTTCGCCTCGACCGTCACGGTCACGCTGTCGGCGTTTTTCTTCAGGCCTTTCACGGTCGCGGAGGTGAGGATCTTCATCCCCTGCTTCTCGAACGCCTTACGCGCGAAGGCGGAGATTTCCTCGTCCTCCACCGGCAACACGCGGTCCATCATTTCGACCACGGTCACTTCTGCGCCCATGTTGCGATAGAAGGACGCGAACTCGATGCCGATGGCGCCCGAGCCGACGACCAGAAGCGACTTCGGAATGCCAGCCGGCACCATCGCTTCCTTGTAGGTCCAAACGAACTTGCCGTCGGGCTCCATGCCCGGCACCACGCGCGCGCGCGCACCCGTCGCCAAGATCACGTTCTTGGCGGTGAGGTCGGCGACCGGCTTGCCGTCCTTGGTGACGGCGATCTTGCGCACACCGGCGGCACCCACGCCGTTCAACGCGCCCTGCCCGTCGAACACCGTGACCTTGTTCTTCTTCAGCAGGTGCTTCACACCGCCCGACAGCTGCGACGCGACTTTGCGCGAACGATCGACGATCTTCTTCGCATCGAACTTGATGTTCTCGACCGTGAAGCCGAATTGATCGACGTGATGCAACAGATGATGGATCTCGGCCGAGCGCAGCAGCGCCTTGGTCGGGATGCAGCCCCAGTTGAGGCAGATGCCACCCAGATGCTCGCGCTCGACCAGCGCCACGTTCATCTTCAACTGCGCCGCACGGATCGCGGCGACATAGCCGCCCGGCCCGCCGCCGACGACGATCAGATCGAAATTCTGTTCGGGCATGTCCCGCTTCTCCTGAATGTTTCGACGGCGTCCGCGACTAAAGCAGCATCGCCAGCGGGTCTTCGACGATCTTCTTGAACGCGGACAGGAACTCGGCCCCGACCGCGCCGTCGACAACGCGATGATCGACCGACAGCGTGCAGCTCATCACCGTGGCGATGGCGAGGGCACCATTCTTGACGACCGGGCGCTGTTCGCCGGCACCGACCGCCAGGATGCAGCCCTGCGGCGGGTTGATCACGGCCGCGAAATCCTTGATCCCGAACATGCCGAGATTGGAGATCGAGAACGTGCCGCCCTGGAATTCCTCGGGCTTCAGCTTGCCGTCCTTGGCGCGCGTGGCGAGGTCCTTCATCGTGTTCGAGATGTCGACGAGGCCCTTCTTGTCGGCATCCTTGATGATCGGCGTGATCAGGCCGCCGGGGATCGCGACGGCGACCGAGATGTCCACGTTGTCCCACAACAGCATGCCGTCGTCGGAGAACGACGCATTGGCGTTGGGCACTTGGCGCAGCGCCACGGCCACCGCCTTGATGATGAAGTCGTTGACCGACAGCTTGAACGCGCCCGGGCCCTTTTCCGGCGCCTTGGCGTTCAGCGCCGCGCGACCGGCGAGCAGCTTGTCGATCTCGCAATCGACCGTCAGATAGAAATGCGGGACTTGCTGCTTGGACTCCGTCAGGCGGCGCGCGATGACTTTGCGCATCGTCGACAGCGGGACGAGCTTATGCGGCCCGATGCCGCCGATCGCCGACGCCGAGACGGCGGCTTGTGCGGGTGCCGACGACGACGCGGCAGCAGCGGCCGGGGCCGCCGATTTCTTCGCCCCGCCGCCCGCGGCGGCAGCTTCGATATCCTGCTTCACCACGCGCCCGCCGGGGCCCGAGCCCGCGATCTTGGAAAGATCGAGACCGGCTTGTTCCGCCATGCGCTTAGCGAGCGGCGAAGCGAAAGTGCGTTCGCCGTGAGCCGCCGCCGGTGCAGCGGCTTTCGCAGGTGCTGCGGCCAGGGCCGCAGCGGCGGCAGGTGCCGCCGCCGGAGCGGCCGCCTTGGGCGCCGGTGCGGCAGCGCCGCCACCCGAGGCCGCAACCGCCTTCGCGTCTTCGCCTTCGCCGGCGATCAGCGCGATCAGCTGATTGACCTTCACGCCTTCCGTGCCGCCCGCGACGACGATCTTGGCGAGGATGCCTTCGTCCACCGCCTCGACTTCCATCGTCGCCTTGTCGGTCTCGATCTCGCAGAGCACCTGACCGGACTTCACTTGATCGCCCTCGGCCTTGAGCCAGCGCGCGATCTTGCCCTCGGTCATCGTGGGCGACAGGGCCGGCATCAACACTTGGATCGGCATGGTAGTTCCCCGGGTGTTTTTCTTAGTTGCGGTAGAGCACGGATTTGGCGGCGTCGACGATCCATTCCGCCTGCGGCAGCGCCAGCTTCTCGAGATTGGCGGCGTAAGGCAGCGGAATGTCGAGACCGTGGACGCGCTTCACCGGCGCATCGAGCCAATCGAAGCATTCCTCCATCATGCGCATGCCGATTTCCGAACCGATGCCCGAGAACGGCCAGCCTTCCTCGCACGACACGAGGCGGTTGGTCTTCTTGACGCTGTTGATGATCGTTTCGGTATCGAGCGGCCGGATCGAGCGAAGATCGATGACTTCCGCATCGATGCCGATCTTGGCGAGTTCCTCGGCCGCGGCGAGCGCCTTGCCGACCATGATCGAGAACGCGGTGATCGTCACGTCCTTGCCCGGACGCACGATCTTCGCCTTGCCGATCGGCACGACGTAATCGGCCGACACCGGGACCGGGCCCGAGGTGCCGTAGAGGATTTCGTTCTCGAGGATCAGCACCGGGTTCGGATCGCGGATCGCGGCCTTGATCAGGCCCTTGGCATCCGCCGGCGACCAGGGCGACACGACCTTGAGACCCGGGCAATGCGCGTACCACGACGCGTAGCATTGCGAGTGTTGTGCTGCCACGCGGCTCGCCGCACCGTTGGGGCCGCGGAACACGATCGGGCAGCCCATTTGACCGCCGGACATGTAAAGCGTCTTGGCAGCCGAGTTGATGATCTGATCGATCGCCTGCATCGAGAAGTTCCAGGTCATGAACTCGACGATCGGCTTCAAGCCCATGAAGCCCGCACCGACCGCAAGGCCGGTGAAGCCCTGCTCGGTGATCGGCGTATCGACCACGCGGCGCGGCCCGAATTCCTGCAGCAGGTTCTGGCTGACCTTATAAGCGCCCTGATATTCGGCGACTTCCTCGCCCATCAGGAACACCGCTTCGTCGCGGCGCATTTCTTCGGCCATGCCGTCGCGCAAGGCTTCGCGCACGGTCTGGACCTTGGTCTCGCCCATATCGGGCTCGTCCGCCGCTTGCACGACGGCGGGCGACGCATGGACCGCCGGGGCCGCGACCGGTGCCGCAGCAGCAGGTGCGGCCTTGGCGGCGGCGGGTGCGGCGGACGACGCGGCCGACACGCTTTCGCCGTCGGCGGCGATGATCGCGATCGGTTCGTTGACCTTCACGTTCTCCGTGCCTTCGGGCACGAGGATCTTGGCGAGCGTGCCTTCGTCGACGGCTTCGACTTCCATCGTCGCCTTGTCGGTCTCGATTTCGCACAGCACCTGACCGGACTTCACTTGATCGCCTTCGGCCTTCAGCCAGCGGGCGATCTTGCCTTCGGTCATCGTCGGCGAAAGGGCGGGCATCAATACGTTAATGGGCATGTTGCCGCTCCTTCAGCGCGCTTCGACGAGGACGTCGGTGTAGAGTTCTTCGACCGGCGGCTCGGGCGAGTTCTGCGCGAACTCCGCCGCACGCGAGGCGATGTCCTTCACCTCGCGGTCGATTTCCTTGAGCTTCGCCTCGTC
>JAIUNH010000133.1 GCA_020161965.1 Pseudomonadota bacterium | reverse complement strand
ACCCCCAACCAACCTCGTCCAGTCACCGCCCATCTTGCCGTTTGAGGCGTCGCAAACTCCGCCCGTCGTCAGTCCCGCGTGCGGTAATTGGGCGCCTCGCGGGTGATGGTCACGTCGTGGACGTGGCTCTCGCCGACGCCGGCCAGGGTGGTCCGGCGGAAGGTGCAATTGCGCTGCATGTCGGCGATGGTGCGGTTGCCGGTGTAGCCCATGGCGGCGCGCAGGCCGCCGACCAGTTGGTGGATGACGGTGGCGAGCGGCCCCTTATAGGGGACCCGGCCCTCGATCCCCTCCGGAACCATCTTCAGCGAGTCCGTGACCTCGGCCTGGAAGTAGCGGTCGGCCGAGCCCCTGGCCATGGCGCCGATGGAGCCCATGCCGCGGTAGGCCTTGTACGACCGGCCCTGGAACAGGAACACCTCGCCCGGGCTCTCGTCGGTGCCGGCGAACAGCGAGCCGATCATGGCGACGTCGGCGCCGGCGGCGACGGCCTTGGCCAGGTCGCCGGAATAGCGGATCCCGCCGTCGGCGATCAGCGGCACCTGCTCCGCCCGGCACACCTCCGAAACCTCGAGGATCGCGGTGAATTGGGGAACGCCCACGCCGGCGACCACCCGGGTGGTGCAGATCGAGCCGGGGCCGATGCCGACCTTGATGGCGTCGGCGCCGACGTCGATCAGCGCCCGGGCCGCGTCGGCGGTGGCGATGTTGCCGGCGATCACCTGGGCGTAGTTGCTGAGCTTCTTGATGCGCGCGACCGAGTCGAGCACGCCCTTCGAATGGCCGTGCGCGGTATCGACGATGATGATGTCGACATCGGCGTCGAGCAGCGCCTCGGCGCGTCGATAGCCGTCGTCGCCCACGCCAGTCGCGGCGGCGACGCGCAGGCGGCCCTTCTCGTCCTTCGTCGCGGCGGGGAAACGCTGCGCCTTCTCGATGTCCTTGACCGTGATCAGCCCGATGCAGCGATAGGATTGGTCGACGACGACCAGCTTCTCGATGCGGTGCTGGTGAAGAAGGCGCTTTGCTTCTTCCTTCGACACGCCCTCGGTGACGGTGACCAGCTTGTCGCGCGTCATCAACTCGCTGACCTTCTGGCGCGGATCGCTGGCGAAGCGCACGTCGCGGTTGGTCAACACGCCGACGAGGCGGCCATTGGCTTCCGTGACCGGAATGCCGGAGATGTGATTGGCCGCCATCATCTGCAGCGCATCGGCCAGCGTGGCGTCCGGGCGGATGGTCAACGGATTGACGACCATGCCGCTTTCGAACTTCTTCACCTTGCGCACTTCCTGCGCCTGAAGTTCGATATCGAGGTTCTTATGGATGACGCCCATGCCGCCGGCCTGCGCCATGGCGATCGCAAGCGCGCTTTCCGTCACCGTGTCCATCGCCGAGGACACGAGCGGAATGCCGAGTTCGATGTTGCGGGTGATCCGCGTGCGGGTGGTGACGTCGCCGGGCAAAACGGCGGAGGCGCCGGGCTCCAGAAGGACGTCGTCGAACGTTAGCGCTTCGCGGATATGCATGCCGCCTCCTGGGGTCGCGGGAAGTGGCGCGCATCTATACACCCCGTTCGTGAAGATCGAAATGGGGTCGAATCGCGTTGAAATAACGGGGAAATCAGCCTTTGAAGCCGGTCGCGGCGAAGTAAAACTCCGCCGACTCGGATCGGCTGGACGGCGGTTTGATGCGCTGCAGCTTGGTAAAGCGCGCCTGCACCGCCTTCATCAGCTTCTGCTCCTCGCCGCCCTGGCGCAATTTGCCGACGAAGGCGCCGCCGGGTTTGAGCACTTCGCAGGCGAATTCGAACGCCGCTTCGACCAGTGCGATAATGCGCAAATGATCGGTCTCACGATGGCCGGTCGTCGAGGGCGCCATGTCGGTCAGGATCAAATCGGCGGGGCCGTTCAGCGCGGCTTTGACCTTTTCCGATGCGCTGGGGTTCAGGAAATCGGCCTGCAACACGACCGCGCCGGGAAGCTGATCCATTTCCAGAATATCGAGCGCCACGACCGTGCCGGCTTTGCGTTCGATCGCGACTTGCGTCCAACCGCCGGGGGCCGCCCCCAGATCGACGATCTTCATCCCCGGGCGGAACAGCCGCACTTTGGCGTCGATCTCGATTAGCTTGAAAGCCGCGCGGCTGCGATAGCCCGCATCCTTCGCCTTGCCGACGTAAGGATCGTTGAGCTGGCGGCGCAACCAATTCTGCTGCGATGTGGAACGGCCCTTGGCGGTCTTCAGGCGTTCGGCGAGGGGACGAGGATTACTCATAACCGCGCAATAGACCCATCAGAATGCCTTCGCGCAAGCCCCGATCGGCGACGCGCAGGCGCCCGACCGGCCAGCGCGCGCAAATCCCCTCCAGCAGCGCACAGCCCGCAACGACCAGATCGGCGCGTTCGCGCCCGATACAGCCATGTCGCGCCCGCCCCGCCAGATCGGCGGCGGCGAGATCGGCCGAGAGCGCTTTGATCTGCGCGAAATCAAGCCAGGACCCATCGACCAACGCGCGTTCGTAGCGCTGCAAGCCCATCGCAATGCCCGACAGCGTGGTGACCGTGCCGGACGTGCCGACCATCTCGACATTGCCGGCGGCGACTTGGGCCGCGATATCGTGGCGCGCGTCGAGTTCGGCGAGCCGCGCCGAAATATCGGCGACGGCGGCTTGATAGGCATCGCACGGGATTTTGTCGGGCCCCAGACGTTCGGCGATCGCGACGACCCCCAAAGGCAACGACACGAAATCGATCCGCCGCCACGAATCTCCTTCCCGTGCCAGCCACATCACCTCGGTCGAGCCGCCGCCGATATCGAAGGCGATGGCGTGCGGCTTGCCGGCATCGAGCAGCGACGCGCAACCGGCCAAGGCGAGATCCGCCTCCTCGTCCGCCGCGATGGGTTCGAGCTCGATCCCCGTTGCCTCGCGCACGCGCGACAGGAAGGCGGCCCCGTTTTCGGCCCGCCGGCAAGCCTCTGTGGCCACCCCGCGAAAACTGGTCACGCCGCGCCGGTCCATCTTGGCGGCACAGACCGACAGCGCGTCCAACGCCCGGACCATCGCCGTTTCGGCGAGATTGCCGCTGCGCTCCAACCCTTCGCCCAGGCGCACGATGCGCGAGAACGCATCCACCACCCGGAACCCGTCCGGGGCCGGTTTGGCGATCAACAGACGGCAATTATTCGTGCCGAGGTCGAGGGCCGCGAGTATCGGCCCCTCGTCCCGTCGGGCTTGCGCCGTCTCCACAGAAGCAACTCCCCAAGTTCACGTCGCTATTTTGACCAATACTGTAACCGGGTTTGACGATCCGGGCGAAGGACGATATAGACAGCGCCGCTCGGTCGGGGTTTCGCCCCGTCCGGCGGACGCGTCCCGCTGGGGGATCGTCTAACGGTAGGACCCCAGACTCTGACTCTGGTTGTCTAGGTTCGAATCCTAGTCCCCCAGCCAAATACCGGCGTTGTTTAGAACGCCAATTAAAAAATCCGGTATCTAAATACCCAAATCCGCACGCATCGCGGATTTCAGCGCTTCTTGAGTCTTTGGTCTTTGAGGATGGGATGAACCATCGCTCAAAGGGTTAGTTTCGAATATTTTCTCGATTGCGCGCCGGACCGCCTGTGAAGCGACCAAGTCGCAGACATTCCTACAATGCCCCACATTCAGTGCAGCCTCTGAGGTTCGCTCGATCTCTGATCGATGCAATGCTTGTAGAAAATTTAAATAGGCGTCCTTCTTCTCTCGAAATCTACGTTCGTCGAACGCCGCGCGCCTTGAGAGCCATGATTGCAGAAGGCTTGTCGCAAGCCCGCCAACAATCCCCCCAAGGCCAGCTGCGGAGATAATCGAAGATAAATTCTCCATCGCTTTTAATCCCCCGCCCAATCCTCGACGCGCAAATCCGGCACGCGCGCGAATTCGCGCATGTTGTTGGTCACCAGCACGCACTCGGCGGCGCGCGCGTGACCGGCGATCATCGAATCATTGCCGCCGATCGGCGTACCCCGTGCGGCCAAGTCGCGGCGGATTTGCGTTGTGTGCTCGGCCGCCGCGCGGTCCCACGGCAAAATGGCGGAGACCCGCGCAACGAAAGCCTCGACCAAATCGGCATGCCGTGCCGACGCTTTGCTGCCGATCGTCCCGAGCAGCATCTCGTAATAGGTCACGACCGAGATCACGATCTCATGCTGTGCGGCGACCGCGTCTTGCAGCCGCGCCAGCACGATGGGCGGCCGCTCGCGCATAATGAACGAACAGATATTGGAATCGAGCATGTAGATCATGCGCGTTACCGCGATCGTTCATCGTCGAGCGTGAACCGTCCCGGCTCGATCACATCCGCGCGTTCGCGCAGGAAATCCGAATCCGCCGGCACTGCTTCGGCCAGCGACGTCCAACTCGGCCGCACGGGGCGCAAGACGATCGCGTCGCCCTGCTTCTCGATGCTGAGCTCGGTCACGCCCGGCAATTCGAAATCCTTGGGCAGACGGATCGCCAAATTGCGGTTGTTGCGAAACACGGAAACGGTACGCATCGTGCCCTCCTCGAATGAAGTAGGCATATTAACATATGCCTGGCATATGCCAAACTCTGTCTTGAAATGCGACTCGGTCGTTGACTTGGTAAACGGCCATTAACTATACTGATTGTCTTGAAAACCAACGCCACTGGAGAATCCCGATGGCAGCGTCAATCACGCAGGCAGCGCAGCCTGTGATCGACTTCCGCAATCAAAAGACGGCCGCGTTCCGTGACGTGACCGAAAAATTCGCCGACAATTACCAAGGCCAGATCCTCAAGGGCGTGGCGCAAGGTAACGAGATCGCCAGCAACTCGATCGCGTCCCTACAGGGTCGCGGCGCGAAGCTGAATATCTCCGCCTAACAGCGGCGTCTTTCCGGTACCGGGCCTACCCGCAACCGTCCCCGCCTCGGGGGCGGCTTTTGGCATTGGGCCTTGCGACAGACGCGCAAGAAACCGGACGCACCCCCTTTAATCCGGCGCCAAAACCCTTATTTACGACGGGACATCTTCGGGAACCCGTCCGCCATGACTTCGACGATCGCCAGCACGACGCGCTTCACGGGATCGACCGCGCATTACTGCCAAGCGGCGGATCCGGCCCAACGCCTGGCCCTGCTCCACTGGGCCGATGGCGAGCGTCAGGCGGGATTGGTCTGCGCGGACTCGCTGCATCCCGAAAAAGTGCCGGGCCTCAAAGACAAACTCGCCGTGTTCGACGTGCGCGGCATGGGCTGCGACTTCAAAGTTTGCGGCGAGACGTCGAACGGCTGCTGCGAGATCGAAGCCATTCCCGATCCGACGTTCCGCGATTTGCTGTGCGGCCAGTTCCGCGAAATCGTGCAAGCGCGCCAGCCGTTGCTGCACACGATCGAGGCGCAAACGCCGCAGGGCACGTGGCGCTATTCGCGCCTGTCGATCCCGCTGTCCAAACGCACGGCCGAGGTCGGGCGCTTGTGGCTGGTGCTCGCGGGCTTCGAGGCATTCCGCGACAAGGTCGCGCCCGTCGCGGCGTGATAGAATTGCGCCTCGACGACGAATCGAGGATCGATCATGAGCGGCCCCATCTACACGCTGAAAATCTCGGGCGACGAAGCGCGGCTGATGATCTATCTGCTGCGCCAAGCGCAGATGAAAGGCGACAGCGCGATCGCCATGGGCATCGCCAAGCGCGATCTGCTGGCCCAGACGATGGACAACTACAAAAGCCTCGCCGACAAGCTGGAAGAAGTGACCGCCGGCAAGAAAGCCGCCAAGCCCCAGGCGGTGAAGAAATGGCTGCCGGGCCAGACCGTGCCGGTCAAACGCTACCGGACGAAGATTCCGCCGGCGCGTTGAACATCGCGGCATAAGCCGCGTCGAGCGCCGCCGCGAGCCCCTTCCCGTCGCACAATTCGCTCGCCGCCATACGCGGGCGCAGGCCACTTCGCAGCGTCGATAGTTTCGGCAAGTCGCGCGCGGCCGAGACAGCAAGCTCGATATATCGATCGACAGTGTCGGCGCACCATTCGTCAAACTGCAGCGCCGACAACAGGCAATCGCCATAGCGGCCCAAGGGTGCGCGTGCGCGCAAACTGATTATCGGCACGCCCATCCAGAGCGCTTCGAACGTCGTCACACCGCCATTATGCGGAAACGGATCCAGCGCGATATCGACTTGCCCGTAAGCGGCCCAGGTCGTCGGTTGCGGCGAGGTATAGACGAGATCGAGGCGATCGGCCGCGATCCCGTGCCGCGCGAAACGTGCGGCATAGTCTTCGCGCACCGAGCGATCGACGAAGGGCAGCGCGTTCAGCATCAAGCGTGAGTTCGGCACTTGCGCCAGGATCGCCGCCCAGGCGGCGATCACCGTGTCGTTGATCCGAACGAGGCGCGAAAAACTGCCGAAGGTCACATGGCCCTTGGCTTGGGCGGGCAACGGTGCCACTGCCGGCATCTCCGGCGGCGGATCGAAAGCGAAAGGTGCACGATCCAGGCGCCAAACGCGTTCGGTAAACGCAGCGTCGCTGCCCAGTGGCGCCATATGCGCGTCGCCGAGATACCAATCCATGGCGCCCACACCGGTCGTGCCGCCATAGCCGAGCCAGGTGATCTGCACGGGCGCCAAGCGTCGCGCGAAGGCTTTGAGCTTGGCCCCCGCCGTATGCCCCGCGAGATCGACGGCGACGTCGATCCCGTCCTGGCGCGCTTTGGCGGCGAGCCCATCGTCATCGAGCATTTGGCAGTCGTGCCAAACATCGACGAGCTTGCGCAAAGCCTGCGCCTCTTCATCCGGCGTGCCGCTCAACGAATAGGCGTGAACTTCGATCTTCGCGCGATCGTGATGCCGGAGGATCGGCGAGATGAAATGGCGCAGCGAATGGCGGCGCAGATCGGGCGAGACGTAAGCGACTTTCAACCGCCGCCCGCCGATCGTCGGTGCTGCAAGCGGCACTTCCGGCGGGCAGAAGCGCTTCGCCCAATCGGCGTAGAGATTTTTCAGCGCCGCACCATTCATCACCGGATCGTAATTCGCGGCGAACAGATCGTCGGTATAGGCGGTTTCGAACGCGGGATCGGCGGCTTTGGCCAGGGCGAGTTCGGCACGCGCAGCACTGACATCGCCGCGCTGGATCAGCACGCTCGCCAGGAATTGGCGCGCTTGCGCGGCTTCGGCCGCGTCGTCCAAGGCCGCACGCGCAAACGCTTCGGCCGCCGCGAAATTGCCGAAAGCGAGCGCGCAGACCGCGCGCCGGCGGGCGATGGCGGGAGATGGAATTCCTTCGGCGAGCGCGGCATCCGCTTCGGCATAACGCCCGATGCGGATCAGCAAATCGCCCAGACGCAGGACGGTACCTTGGTCGGCGGGATCGAGGGCACGTGCGCGCCGCCACGCTTTAAGCGCGCCTTCGGCGTCGCCCCGTAGCGCCGCCGCCAATCCTTCTTGGAGCGCCGCAGCGGCGCCCCCCGGATCGGAAATCACGCCGCGGGCTTGGAGGCGATCGCCTCTTCCAATTCGTAGAAAGTCGGCTGGAGTTCGCTCGGCACGCTCTTGCGGCCGATCTCGGTCGAGATCTGCGGCGCGTTGCCCTGCAGATGCGCCACAAACGTGTCGCGGATGATTTCGTAGTACTTGAACTCATCCTCGTAGCACTGCTTCAAGCGGCCGGCCATCGGGCCCAAAATGCCGTAGGACAGCAACACGCCCAAGAACGTACCGACGAGCGCCGAGGCGATCAGGCCGCCGAGAACGACGGGCGGCTGGTCGACCGACGACATGGTCTTGATGACGCCCATGACGGCGGCGACGATGCCGAGTGCGGGGCACGCATCGGCCACGGTAGCGAGCGCTTGGGCGCCGCGCAGCGTTTCGTGGTGGTGCTTCTCGAGTTCCTTGTTGAAGATTTCCTCGAGCTGGTGGGCGTCTTCGACACCCATCGACAGCATGCGCATGTGATCGCAGATCAGCATGATCGCGTATTTGTTCGCGAGGATCTTCGGATACGCCATGAAGATGTTGGATTCGTCGGGCTTCTCGATATGCGGTTCGACCGCGAGCGTGCCCTTCGACCGCGCGAGCTTCAGGATCGTGAAGATGAGGCAGAGCAGATCGATGAAATCGTCGCGCTTGTATTTCGGCCCGCCGAAGACCTTGCCGAAATCCTTCAGCGCGTGGCTAATGATCGAACCGGAGTTGCCGATCAAGAACGTGCCCGCGGCCGAACCGCCGATGATCATGAACTCGAAAGGCAGCGCCTTCATGATGACGCCGAGCTTGCCGCCGGCGAGCACGTAGCCGCCGAACACGCACAAGAACACGAAGACCAGACCGCCGATAGCGAACATCGATATCCCCTGCTGGATCGGGAAAGCCCAATCCTAGCTTTGCCAGTTCGAGGCCAAATTATGCGCCCGATGGTTAACGATCCGCAAACTCGCCCGAAACGCCAAAGGCTTCAAGCGATTAGGATGAACCGTTTTTCGGTTCCGTCAAGCGGACTCGCCGTTACGCGGTGCCGGTGCAGTGGGTTCCACCGTCACGGTGATATGCCCCGCCGGCGTTTCCGGCACGGGTTCGGCCGCGCGCATGCGGGCCTGCATCGTCATCGAGACCGGGATCGAGCCCAGATAAATCAGGCCCAAAATCACCAATGTCGCCCAGGGCGCGTTGAACAAGCCGGCGAACACCACGCCCACGCCGACCAGCGAGGGCACCATCCAGCCGCGCGGGATATGGACCTTCTTGGCCGAGAAG
>JAIUNH010000132.1 GCA_020161965.1 Pseudomonadota bacterium | reverse complement strand
CGGGCACCGCCGGCATGATGCATGGCGCCTCGCTGCGCGGGCAGCTCGACAAGCTCTATGAGCCCGAGACCAACATCACGCTGGGCCAGCGCTACATCAAAGCGCTGCTGGAAGACCCGCTGATCGAAGGCGAACTCACGCGCCTCGCCGCCGCCTATAACGGCGGGCCGGGCAATCTTTCCAAATGGAAGCGGATGCAGGACCAGCGCGGCGAAACGCGCGAGGACGCGCTGCTGTTCATCGAAAGCCTGCCCTCGGCCGAGACGCGGCAATTCATCACGCGCCTGCTCTATTCCTACTGGATGTATTCGGAACGCCTGGGCCAGTCGACGCCGTCGCTCGACCAGCTCGCCGAAGGCCAATGGCCGCTTTACGCCGTTCCGCAGCGCGCCGCACGCGTGGTGCCGGCGAACGACCTCGAGCAGACGGCCGAGCAAACGCCCCGCCGCTGACTTTTCAGGCCGGGCGGATTAGATTCGCCCCATGCCCAAGCTCGACGAAACCCGCCCGTTCCTTGCCTGCAACATCGCCGTCTTGACCGTGTCGGACACGCGCGACGAAGCGTCCGATCGTTCGGGCAACGCGCTTGCCGAAATGATCGCCCGCGACGGACACAAATTGGCCGCGCGTGCGATCGTGAAGGACGATATCGGCCTGATCCAAGCCAAGCTCAAAGCCTGGATCGCCGATCCCGCGATCGACGTCGTGATCTCGACCGGCGGGACGGGTGTGACGGGCCGCGACGTGACGCCCGAAGCCTTCGAAGCGCTTTACGAAAAGAAGATCGACGGCTTCGGCGAGATGTTCCGCATGATCTCCTTCCCCAAGATCGGCACCTCGGCGCTGCAAAGCCGCGCGACCGGCGGTGTCGCCGGCGGCACGTATCTCTTCGCGCTGCCGGGCTCGCCCTCTGCTTGCCGCGACGGCTGGGAAGATATTCTCAAGCACCAACTCGACAACCGCTTCCGCCCCTGCAATCTGGTCGAGCTGATGCCCCGCTTGCAGGAACATCTTACGACGAAGCCGAAGGCGACCGTCTGATCCAGCGCGCGTAATCGTCCGCGTCGTCCACGTCGTCGAGCGTGGCGGCGAAGGCGACGCGGCGATGCTTCACATTCGCGAGCGTATCGGCAAGCGCGTGCTCGCTGGACCAGCGCGCGTTGCGGAAGGCGCCTTTCGCCAAAGCACCATGGCGCGACCCGACCAGCCAATAGCCGCCATCGCGCGATTTGCCGAACACGAGATCGGCATTGCCGAGTTTCTTGAACGCCTCGCGCACGCGCGCGGCACTCAGATCGGGAATGTCGCTGCCGACGACGATCGCAGGCCCGCGCCGCGACATCAACGCGCGTTCCATCCTTGCACCCAGATCGCCGCGCCCCTGACCCGCGCGCAAAATGCGCAGCGGCCAGAGATGCGCGTTGCGTGCGCTGGCATCGGGTGTGGCGCACAGCACCAAGCGCCACGGCCCGCGCTGGAGTTTGCGCAAGGTCATGGCGAGGCATGCGCGCTGGAACGAAAGTGCGACCGCATCGCCGATCCCCTTGGCAAGCCGCGTTTTGGCGCGGCCGCGCCGTGCGGGTTTGGCGAAAACGAAGATGGTGGGCCGGATCATCGATAGAGCCTTGCGAGCGTTGCGGGCGATACCCCCAGGAACCACAAGGCGAGGATCGAAAGATTGCGCAACGGGCGCGCGATCCAGCCGTCGCGCTCGTAGCGCGCGGGCGAGGTTGCCGCCACCGCATCGAGTTCGCGCAGATTCGCGCGGCCGATGCGGCGGACGAGATCGACATCCTCCATCAGCGGCAAATCGCGATAACCGCCGAGGCGGTCATAGAGTTCGCGCACGATCAGCAAACCTTGATCGCCGTAGGGCAAGCCGAAGGCGCGGGCGCGAAAATTGGCGAGGCGCGCCACGCGCGCAGCGCGCGGATCGGCGCTATCGAAGACAAGGCGGAAATAACCGGCGCGCCCCGTGAAACCCTTCACTGCCGCGACCCAATCGGGGGCGAGCACCGTATCGGCATGGACGAACAGCAGCGTGTCGCCGGTCGCAGCTTCGGCGCCTGCGCGCAATTGCTTGCCCCGGCCGCGCGGCGCTTCGATCACACGAAAGCCATGGCCGCGGGCGATGTCGCGCGTCGCGTCGGTCGAGCCGCCATCGACCAGAATACACTCCGCCCCGTCATACGCGCCCAGCGCCGCGAGACAGGCGGGAAGAAATCTTTCGGCGTTGAGGGCGGGGACGACGATCGAGAGGCGCATGGACACGCCATCATGGCGCCCGCCGCGCCGCGACGCTACAGTCCGGAAAATCATGAGCCGCCCCGACCTCGACAATCTGTTCCGCGCTTTGGCCACACGCCCGCGCTTCGCCGAATTGGCGCCGAGCGAATTGATCCCGCTCGCCGGCAAAGGCCTTGCTCACAACCATGTGCGGGTGAAGGGCAAAAGCGTCTTGCTGCGCCTGCCGCGTTTGCGCGCCGGCGAAAGCGCCGATGCGCGCCTGTCGCTGGAAGCGGAGATGTTCGTGCGCGCGGCCCCATCGGAGGCCACGCCGCGCCTGATCGACACGATCGCGCCGGGCGAGTTGGTGCCGACGGGCGCTTTGATCGTCGACGATATCGGCGGTCATGCGCCCAAACTGCCGGCCGATTTGGGGGCGCTGGGCACGGCACTCGGCTCGATCCACAAAATGAAAGTGCCGGACGAAGCCGCACGCGGGCCGCTCGCGTCGCCCGCCAATCCGGTCGCCGCCACGGTCACGACGATCGAAGCCAATCTGGCGCTGATGGACAAAGCGTCGCTCGATCCCAAAGCGAAGATCGCGTTCGGTCAGGAGATCGCCTGGGCGAAGGAATTCGCGACCAACAACGACAAGCGCTTCCAGGGCATGACGCGCAGCCTGTGCATGTACGACACGCATCCCGGCAATTTCATCGCCGCACCGGGGGGCCGCGCCTATTTCGTCGATATCGACAAATGCCTCTACTCCTTCGCGGCGCTCGACCTCGCACACACCTGCACGCGGCCCGCACTGGCGTGGGATCCCGATTGCGCGGCGAGCCTGTCGCCCGCCGATATCGACGGTTTCACGCGCGCCTGGGCGTTGCGCGCGGGCGATGCGCTGGCGCGCGAAACCTTGTCGGCCTTCCGGCCGTTCCGGCGCCTCGTTTGGCTGCGCACGACGACCCAGTTCATCCGCTTCCGCGTCGAAGGCACGCATAAGGGCCTCGACGGGCGCTATGCCGACCACGCCGAAAAGGCGATCGCGGCGGCCCTCGACCTCAAGACCATCGCCGATCAACGCAAGGATTGGGGCTGAGTCCAATCCATCGATGTTCTTGAATTGTTCATGGCGTTGGGATAGGCTTCCCACGTCATGGACGAAGCCCTTCCCGATCGCGCGCGCAAAGGGCGCGGCGCCGTTTCCAACCTCGCCGGCCGGTTCGAGCCGCTCGGCCGGGTGCGGATCGACGATGGCTGGGGCATGGACCCTGACGAGGATTTGCCGCCCTTACGCACCCATGTGCAGGTCGATGCCAGCCGCACCGTGATCGCGCGCAACGACAGCCCCGATATTCCCTTCGACCAATCGATCAATCCCTATCGCGGCTGCGAGCATGGCTGCGTCTATTGCTATGCGCGGCCTACCCACGCCTATCTCGGCCTGTCGCCGGGTCTCGATTTCGAAACCAAGCTATTCGCCAAACCCGACGCCGCGAAATTGCTGGCGGCGGAATTGCGCAAGCCCGGCTATCGCGTGAAGTCGATTGCTCTCGGCACCAACACCGATCCGTATCAGCCGGTCGAGCGCACGCATAAAATCACGCGCGCCATTTTGGAAGTCTTGCGCGATTTCTCCCACCCGTTTTCAATCGTGACGAAATCTGCACTGGTCGCGCGCGATATCGACATTATCGGCCCGATGGCGGCGCGCAACCTCGCCCATGTGTTCGTCTCGGTCACGACACTCGACCGCGATCTCGCGCGCAAGATGGAGCCGCGCGCTTCCACGCCGCAACGGCGTTTGGATGCGATCACGGAACTGACGCAAGCGGGCATCAAAACCGGCGTGATGGCCGCACCGATGATCCCCGCGATCAACGATCACGAATTGGAAGCGATCCTCGAAGCCGCACGCGACGCCGGGGCGACGAGTGCCGGCTATACGCTGTTGCGCCTGCCGCTGGAGATCAAAGATCTGTTCGCCGAATGGCTGGACGAGCATGCGCCCTTGAAGAAGAAGCGCGTGCTCGACCTGATCCGCGAATCGCGCGACGGCAAGCTGAACCACGCCGAATTCGGCAAGCGCTTCGTCGGCACGGGCCCCTATGCAGAAATGATCAAGGCGCGGTTCTTCAAAGCGCGCAAAACCCTGGGGCTCGACCGCAATGACTGGTCCTACGACCTGTCGGCATTCAAGCCCCCGCCGCAAAAGGGCGATCAGTTCAGCCTGCTTTAGTGCCGGCCCTGCAAGCGATAGCGGTGGGCCGGATACACGCCGAGGATCTTCACCATGTCGGAGAAGAATTCGAGTTCCTCCAGCGCATGCGCCAAGGGCAGCTGGTCGGGATGGCCTTCCACGTCGGCGTAGAACTGCGTCGCCGTGAACTTGCCGCCCATCATGTAGCTTTCGAGCTTGGTCATGTTCACGCCGTTGGTCGCGAACCCGCCCATCGCTTTGTAGAGTGCGGCCGCACGGTTCTTGACCCGGAACACGAACGTCGTCACGCACGGGCCGCTTTTGACGTCGGCGAGTTTCGGCTTCTTCGACAGCACGACAAAGCGCGTGGTGTTGTGCGCGGCGTCCTCGAAATCCTTCTTGAGGGATTTAAGACCGTAGATCTCGCCCGCGAGCGACGAGGCGATGGCGCCGCGCGTGATGTCGCCGGCCTTGGCGATCTCGGCCGCCGAACCCGCGGTGTCCGCGCCCGTCACGCGCTTCAAGCCCAAAGCGCGCGAATTGCCGCGGCACTGGTCGAGCGCTTGGACGTGGCTTTGCACCGTCTTCAACGTTTTGAGCGTGGCGCCCGGCGGAGCGAGCAAATGATGGTTCACACGCTCGAAATGCTCGCCGATGATGTGCAGGCCCGCTTCCGGAATCATCTGGTGGATTTCGGCGACGCGGCCCGCGGTCGAATTCTCGATCGGGATCATCGCCAAGATCGCCTTGCCGCCGCGCACCGCGTCGAACGCGTCTTCGAAGCTGGCGCAAGGCAGCGGCTCGAGCTTCGGATAGGCGTGTTTGCACGCGAGATGCGAATAGGCGCCCGGCACGCCCTGGAAGGCGATACGGGCCGGAATCTTGGCGGATCTCATGGGCGAGTCGTCCCGTCTGGCGGTGTCGAAGGGGCCGGTTATCGGCAAGGCGGGGACGCGTGTCAATCGCCGCCCTGCCGGAACACTTTGATTCGGCGCAATAACCGGGATTCCCCCCGATTTTCATGGGGCTTTGCGCCGCAGTTGCGCAGCGACGGCGGCGGAATTAGATTGCCCCCATTCCGGAAGCTGTGGGAGCGACCGGCAGGGATCTCTATTCACGATCGGGCAGCGCGATGAATTCCTACGAGCTTAACAAGATTTTCGGTGCCGTCGTCGGCTCGGTGCTGGCGATCACGGTGATCGGCTACATCTCCAACCTGCTCGTCCATCCGCATCAGCTCGAAAAATCGGTCCTCGACATCAAGATCGAAACCGCGGCCCCGACCGCCACGGCCGCGGCCCCCGTCGAATTGCCGCCGATCGCACCGCTGCTGGCGACCGCCGATGCCGCTGCGGGTGCTGCTCTCACGCGCAACTGCACGTCCTGCCACACCTTCGAAAAGGGCGGGCGCAATGGCGTGGGCCCCAATCTGTTCGACATCGTCGGCAACAAGAAGGCGCATATCGACGGTTTCGCCTACTCGCCCGGCGTCGCGGCCAAGGGCGGCCAGTGGGACTACGAAGACCTGAACCACTTCCTGGCCAATCCGCGCGCCTTCATCCCCGGTACGCGCATGGCGTATGCCGGTATGCGCCGCGCCGAAGATCGCGCGAACCTGATCGCCCATCTGCGCACGCTGTCGGATTCGCCGAAGGCGCTGCCGTAAAACTTACGGAGTTTTTCCCGCGTTCGGGCTTTTCAGGCACCGGACGCGGGATTAATTTTATCCCCCATGGCCGCCCAAACCTTCAACGTCGCCCTTCACGCCGTCGGCGGCGTGCAATGCGTGATCGTCAATGTCGATCCCGCCTCCGTTTCCACGCCCGAAATGCAGCGCCGGACGATGAGCTACATGACGCCGCGCTTCGCGGGTAAGCAAGTCGTGCTCATGTATATGGATATGACGCGCCGCCCGGTTTTCCTGGGCCCGTCGCATCTGGTCGGCGCGATCCAGGGCAAGGGCTATTCGGAGTTCCGCTGGCAGAAAGCCGTGCTGCAGTGAGCCGAATCCCGACCAAGCGCTACTGGCACGAACTCACCTCGCCCGATTTCGACGGGCTCGATCCCGAACGCACAATCGCCGTTTTACCCGTGGGCGCCATCGAGCAGCACGGGCCGCATCTGCCGGTATGGGTCGATGCGCGCATCAACCAAGGCGTTGTCGAACGCGCGGTCGAATTGCTGCCCGCCGATTTGGGCGTGTTGTTCCTGCCCGCGATGCCGGTCGGCAAATCGAACGAACATCTGGGCTTCAAGGGCACGCTGACGCTGTCGGCCGAAACGCTGATCCGTCTGTGGACCGAAATCGGCGACGGTGTGGCGCGCGCCGGCATCCGCAAATTCGCGATCTTCAATTCCCATGGCGGCCAGCCGCAGATCGTCGATATCGTGTGCCGCGATCTGCGCGTGCGCCATTCGATGGTCGCGGTGGCGATCAGCTCCTACATGCTCGGCAAGCCGCCAGGGATGTTCCCGGCCGAGGAATTGACCTACGGCATCCATGCGGGCTCGTCCGAGACCTCGCTGATGATGCATCTCACGCCCGACCTCGTGAAGAACGAGGAACGGCGCGACTTCGAAACGCTGCCCAAGAAGCTGAAGGGCCAGTTCGAGACGATCATCCCGAACGGCCGCACGACGGTCGCGTGGCAGATCCAGGATCTGCATCCGCTGGGGGCGGCGGGCAATGCGCTCGACGCCGATGCCGAGCGCGGTAAAAAACTCGTCGACCACATGGCCACGAAACTCGTGCAGGCCCTGTCGGAAATCGCGAGTTATCCACTGGCGAATATCGTCGATCGGCACTAGGCCGCCACGCTGAGATTGATTGCCTAAACCAAGGGCAAAGCTATAGTCGTTGCTTGGCGCCGCAGGGTGTTGGGCATGGTCCGGAATTTGCTGCCCTGGGGGGCCGTCTTCGCCGTCCCCCACTCCGGAGCAACCCCATGACCCAAAGAACGATTTCCCGCCGTACCAGCCTCGGTCTTCTCGGTGCGGGCGTCGCCGCCGCGACGCTGCCCGCCCCGGCCTTGCGCGCCCAGACGCTGGACAAATTCGTTTATCAGACGAACTGGCGCGCCCAGGCCGAACATGGCGGCTTCTATCACGCCCTCGCCACCGGCATTTATCGCAAATACGGCATCGACGCCGAGATCCGCATGGGCGGGCCGCAGCAGGACCCGAACGCGCTGCTGGTCGCCGGTCGCGTCGATGCGATCATGTCCAATTCGTTCTCCGGTTTCCGCTATGTCGAGGAGAACGTGCCCTTCGTCGTCGTCGGCTCGGTGATGCAGAAGGACCCGCAGGTCCTGATCTCGCATCCCGGCGTGGGCAACGACACGCTGCCCGCCCTCAAAGGCAAGCCGATTCTGATCGGTGCCGGCGGGCGTTCGTCCTATTGGCCGTGGCTGCGCGCCAAGTTCGCCTTCACCGACGACCAGATCCGCCCCTACACCTTCAACATGGCGCCGTTCCTGGCCGATAAGAACCTGTCGCAGCAGGGCTTCCTCACCTCCGAGCCCAACGAGATCCGCAAGGCGGGCGTCGAGCCGGTGCTGCATCTCCTTGCCGATTACGGATTCGAGAATTATCAGACGACCATCAACACCTCGATGAAGCTGGTCAACGAGAAGCCCGATCTGATGCAGCGTTTCATCAACGCGTCGATCGAAGGCTGGTACGGCTATATCAACGGCGATCCGAAGGCGGCCAACGATATCGCCGTGCCGGCCCGAACGGCCACGCCGCTGGCCGCCAATGACGAGCGACAGGATTATCTGAGGTCGGAAATTATCGATTATGATCAGGGTGTTCCGGTCCTCCGTCCGCATGCGAGGCAGGACAGCTCGATGCTCGCCACGCTTAGCGATTCAGACGCCCTTGTGATTCGCCCGCCGAATGCGCCCGCCGCCGAAACAGGCGACTGGTGCAAAATCATCCCGTTGAACCGTCTCGATTCCTGATTTGCCTCTTGCGGAACGCAAATAGAACATATATGAATGTTCTTGATTTGTTTAACACGGCAGAGAGGTGGCCGATGCTGACCAGGAAGCAGAGCGAGTTGCTTCGGTTTATCCAGCAGAGGCTGGCCGAAAGTGGCGTTCCGCCGTCGTTCGACGAAATGAAGGATGCGCTTGATCTCAAATCGAAATCTGGCATCCACCGTCTCATTTTGGCGCTCGAGGAGCGGGGGTTTATCCGCCGCCTGCCCAATCGCGCCAGAGCTTTGGAAGTGCTGCGTCTACCGGAATCGACGGGCGGGGGCGCGCCGCGTCCGGGACGGCAACGCTTCAGCCCGAGCGTGATTGAAGGCGATCTCGGCCGCGTGCGTCAGCCAGCTGCCGGGGCCTCCGGAC
>JAIUNH010000131.1 GCA_020161965.1 Pseudomonadota bacterium | reverse complement strand
CGCTTGCCGCCTTCGGCTACGCGCGTGACCGCCCAGACGATCGCCGCGATGACGACGAACAGCACGAGCGAAATCGCCGCCGCCTCCGGCCAGTTGAAATAGGTGATGGCCTGGTTGAAGACCTCGACCGCCAGCATGCTGATGCGCAAGCCGCCGAGTAGCGACGGCGTGGCATAGGCGCTGGCGCTGAGGATAAAGACCAACAACGCGCCGGTCAGAACGCCCGGCAAGCTCAACGGCAGCGTGATTTCCAAATGCTGGCGCCAGCGGCTGGCGCCCAGATTGGCGGCGGCGGTGTAGAGGTTCTCGTCGATCTTGCGGATCGAGGTCATCAGCGACACGACCATGTAGCCGAAGAAGACATGGACGAGGCCGAGAATGACCGCACCTTCGACATAAAGCATGCGCATCGGCGGCAGGCCGACGCCGGTGAAGGCTTGATTGAGAATGCCGCGCTGCGAGAGCAGCACGACCCAGGCGAGGGTGCGCACGACCACGCTGGTCAGCAGCGGCGAGACCATCACCAGAATGATCGCCGATTGCCAGCGCGGACCCACATTGCGCAGATGCAGCGCCACCGGATAGGCGATGATGACGCTGATCACCGTCGTGATCAGACTGATGCGCAAAGTGCGGATCGCCACGCGCTGATAGAACGGGTCGGCGACGACATTCGCAATCAGGTCGAACGAATAACTCTCGCCCTTGGGGGACAGTGCCAGCCCCAGCATCTGGCCGACGGGCACGATGAAGAAGACGCCGAGAAAGACGAGCATTGGCAGGCAGAGAAGCCAAGCGGCGCGGCGGGCGGCGCGATCCATCGACTTAGCTCCGGCTCGTCGGAATCGCGGTCACGTCGCCGGCGTCCCAGGCGGCATTGACGCGATCGCCGCCGGCGAGATCGGCGAGTTCGGCAGTCGACGGCGAATAGACTTCGAACGCCGTACCGGCGATATCGAGCCCGATCTGCATCGCGGGACCGAGGAACGTGACGCTGGAAACCGCGGCCGTGTAGGCGTTGTCGCCCGATACGGGGCCGCGCGAGAGGCGCACGCGATGCACGGGCACGGTCACTTGCGTCGGCCCATTCGGCGTCGCGGCCGGCATTTTCATCGACAAGGCGCCGGCGGTCAGCGTGCCGTTGGCCACGTCGCCCGAGATCAGATTCTTGTGGCCGACGAAATCGGCGACGAAGCGCGAGCGCGGGCGGGCGAAGATTTCGACCGGTGAGCCGATCTGCTCGAGCAAGCCGCCATTCATCACCGCGACCTTGTCGGAAATCGCGAAAGCTTCCTCCAGATCGTGCGTCACGAAAATGGAGGTGATGCCGAAAGCGCGATGCACTTCCAGGAACTCGACGCGCAATTGCTTGCGCAGCTTGGCGTCCAAGCTCGAGAACGGTTCGTCGAGCAGCAGGATCTTCGGCTTGATGATCAGGGCGCGCGCGAGCGCCACGCGCTGCTGCTGGCCGCCGGAAAGCTCTTTGGGATAGCGCTCGGCATAGGGATCGAGGCGCACGCGCGCCAGCATCTCGTCGACCTCGCGCGCGATCTGTGCTGCCGGCAGTTTCTGCATGCGCAGGCCGAACGCGACGTTGCGGCGCACGGTCATATGGGGAAACAAAGCGTAGTTCTGAAACACCATCGCGGCGCCGCGCTGATGGCTCGACAGCGCGTCCACGCGCTTGTCGTCGATCGCGATCGAGCCCTTATCGGGCGCGAGGAACCCCGCGATCATCTTCAATGTCGTCGTCTTGCCGCAACCCGACGGGCCAAGAATGGTCAGAACCTCGCCGCGCGTCACGCCGAAAGAAACGTCGTTGACGACGGGAATGCCGCCGTAAAGCTTCGTAATGCCGGTCAGGCGCAGATACTGGGCGTCGGTCGCGGAAATTGAAGTCATGCCGTCCTCGAAATGGATCCGGCGGCCGTACATGGCCGCCGGATCGTCGCATTAGCCGAAAGTTACTGCGCCATCGCCCGGACGAATTGTTGCGTCAGGCGGGCGCGATCGGGCAGAAGCTGGGCCCCGTCGATCCCGATGAATTTGGAAACGTCGGCCGGGTTCGGTGCGCCCGCCGCGATCAACGCGGGCGGCACGGCGACGCCGGTGACGACCGGGCTCGCCTTGAACTGCTCGACGAACATCGCCTGGACGCGTTCGGACAGCAATTCGTTGACGACCTTCTGCGCCATCGTGGGGTTCGGGCTGTTCTTGGCCACGGCCATCGTCGTGAACTGAAGGATGCCGCCTTCCTTGGGCGTCACGAACTTCAGCGGCGCGCCGCGATCGGCGAGCGAGACGACCAGCTGGTGGGCCAGCACGCCGATGTCGAAATCGCCCAGCTGGGCGCGTTCCACGTGCTTGGCGCCCGACGGATCGACCGTTTCGATGCAGTTCTTGAACGCCACGACCTTGTCGATGCCGGCGGGGATGTCGCTGGGCTTGCCGCCGCCCAGCATCATCAGCGCGTAGTAGCTGAACGACACGCTGGGATGCATGAAGCCGACGCGGTTGCACAGCTTGCGGTCGACCAGATCCATCCACGAGGTCGGCGGCTGAAGCCCGGCCTTCTGGAAATTGGCCGTGTGATAGAACAGGCCGATGCTCTGCATGATGACGCCCACACCCGTGCCGTCGCCCATTTTCGCCGGGCCCACGGCCTTGGCGAGATTGGGGATCAAGGCGGGGTCGAGCTTGGTGAAGATGCCGGCCTGAAGACCCTGGGCGAAGGTCATTTCCTCGCCCATCACGACGTCGACGTCGGGGCGGTCCTTGGCGGCGATGGCACGCGTCACGTTGTCGGCCGAGCTGCCGGCCGTGAAGCGGACCTTGACGTTGTTTTCCTTCTCGAACGGCGCCAGCGCCTTTTCGAGGACTTCCTGCCAAAGGCTGCCGAACGAGGCGACGACCACCGTCTGCTGCGCCATCGCCGCGTTCGAGAACAGCATGGCCCCGCCCAGTACGGCGGCGCGGCCCAAATTTCCGATCGATTTCATCTTTGTGTTCCTCCCGGATCGGCCCTGCGCGATCGCGCGAACCATGCGCGACCATATTCCCGGGTATCGACGCCGAAAATGCCGGGGGGACGCAAACCAGTTTTTCGCGCTACGTAAGCGCGAAGCTCATGCGACGGCCCGGATTACATTTCGTGCAAGGTCGTCCGGCCCGGCAGCGGACGCAAGTGCGAAGGAAACGCGCCGAGAGCGGGGGAGGGTTGCACGGATCGGAAAGCTGCTTTTTCGCCGCCGGGGTGGCTTCCCGGCCCGCCGCCCGGTAGTGATCTCTCCGGCGGCGAGAATACGGTGTCGCGCCGCTTCGTCAGGGAGGAATCGGACGGGATGCGCCTTTTCGGAAACGCCATGTCGCCCTATGGCCGTAAGGTCCATGTGGTGATCCAAGAGCACGGTTTGGCCGACAAGGTCGCGCTGGTCGACGTCAATCCGCGTCAGAAACCCGAAGCGGTGATCCCCGTCAGCGCGTTGGGGAAAATCCCCATTCTGGTGCTCGACGACGGCACGGCGATCAAGGACAGCCCGATCATCGCGGAATATCTCGACGCGGAATTCGGTGGCTCGAAACTGCTGCCGCGCACCGGCCTCGCGCGCTGGAAAGCCCTGACCCGAATCGCCGATTGCGACGGGATCATCGAAGCCTCGATTCTGGTACGCAACGAACGTTTGCGCCCCGAGGCCCAGCAATCGGCCGATTTCATCGCCTGGAATCTCGACAAGGTGAAGCGCACGATGGCGGAGCTGGAAGCCCAGGCCGCCGGTCTCGACAAAAACTTCGATCTGGGCACGATCGCGGTCGCTTGCGTGCTCGGCTATGTGCCGCGCCGCCTGCCGGAATTCGAAGGTCTCGCGAATTCGCATCCGGGCCTTGCGGCGTTGCGCCAACGCTTGCTGCAGCGTCCTTCCATCGCCGCCACCGAACCCGCCTAAGGATCACGCCACCATGAATCTACGCAATCTCGGCGCTTCGGGTCTGCGCGTCTCCGCCGTCGGCTTGGGCTGCAACAATTTCGGCGGGCGAATCGGCCTCGACGCGACGCGCGCGGTGATCGATCGCGCGATCGAGCGCGGCATCACCTTGTTCGATACGGCCGACGGCTACGGCAATCGCGGCGGCTCCGAGTCGCTGATGGGCGAAGTACTGGGTACCCGCCGCAACGCGATCGTGCTGGCCACCAAATTCGGCTGGCCGATGGACGATGTCGGCGTGCTGAAAGGCGGTTCGCGCCGCTATGTGATGTCGGCGGTCGAAGCCAGCTTGCGCCGGCTCAAGACCGATTGGATCGATCTTTATCAGTTCCACGTCACCGACAAGCTGACGCCGATCGAGGAAACGCTGCGCGCCCTCGAAGATCTCGTCCGCCAGGGCAAGGTGCGTTACGTCGGCTGGTCGAACACGACCGGCTGGCGTTTGGTCGATGCGGCGTGGACGGCCAAAAGTGCCGGCGTATCGGAATTCATTTCGGTGCAGGCGGAATACAGCCTGCTCGATCGCCGCGTGGAAAGCGACCTCATCCCCGCCGCGCAAAGCAAGGGTGTCGGCTTGCTGCCGTTCTATCCGCTCGCCGGCGGTTTGCTGTCGGGCAAATATTCGCGCAAAGGCCCGATGCCGGAGGGGGCTCGCCTTTCCAGCACGCCCAAACTCGCCGAGCGCTACATGACCGGCGCCAATTGGGACGCGATCGAAAAGCTCGAAGCCTTCTGCACGGCGCGCGGCAAAACGCTGCTCGATCTCGCCTTCGCGTGGCTGCTGGCCCAACCCGTCGTCGGCAGCGTGATCGCCGGGGCGACGAAGCCCGAACAGGTCGACGCCAACGCCGCCGCAGCCGCGTGGTCGCTCTCGGCGGCCGAACTCGCCGAGATCGACAAGATCATCCCGCCGCCACCAGTTCCATAACCGGTTCGGCGCGGCGCGGCGGTTCGCCCAGCCGTTCCTTGAAATGGGCGGCGATATAATCGACGAAGACGCGCACTTTGCTGGGAATCTGCGTCGCGTGTTGGAACACGGCGTAGATGCCGTTGTCGAACTCGATATGGCTCGCCTGATAGCCGGGCAGGACGCTGACCAGCCGTCCGGCGGCGAGGTCGTCCTTGACCGCCCAATCGGGCATGACCGAAACGCCCACGCCCGCGAGCGTGGCACCGAGCAAGGCCGGACCGTTGTCGGATTGCAGCGATCCCGCGACCGGCACTTCCAGCAGCTTTCCCGCCTTGTCGATGAAGCGCCATACCGGCCGGCCGAGATTGATCCGGTAGGTCAGGCAATTGTGGTTCGTGAGGTCGATCGGTTTTTCGAGCGGCGGGCAATTTTTCAGATACGACGGTGCCGCGCACACGATGCGATGGGCGCTCGCAAGCTTGCGCGCCACCAGCGACGAATCCTCCAGCTTGCCGATGCGGATATCGACGTCGACATTCTGCGCGATCAAATCGATCGCGTAGTTCGACAAAGTCAGATCGACGCTGATTTCAGGATAGCGGCGCATGAACTCCGGCAGGGCCGGGGCGATATATTGATTGCCGACCAGCATGCGCGAATGGACGCGCAGCGTGCCGCGCGGATTGGCCTGCAAGCGCGCGACGCTGTCGTTCGCCTCTTGGATTTGATGCAGGATCTGATCGATCCGGCCGTAATAGAACTCGCCCGCCTCGGTGAGGTTGAGCTTACGGCTGGTGCGGTTCAGCAACCGCCCGCCGACATCTTCCTCCAGCGAATGAATGATCCGCGAGACGGTTGCGGGCGACACACCGCAACGCCGTGCGGCGGCCGAAAGACTGCCCAATTGGACGACGTTGACGAACAATTCGGCGGCGCGCAGCCATTCCATCGCTTCCTCCTGATCTTTTCCTCTGTTGCAACGAAGGCTAGCGATGCGACGGCAAACCGGCAAGGGATTGAAAGGCCGAATCGTCCGCGTTCCGCGTCGCAGCGCGTGCAACGGCACTCCGGAAAAACGTTGAACTCGAAAGCCTTACGGATCGTTTGCGGGCGGTGAAAAGTTCCTAATCGCCGGTTACGGCTTATCCGGAAGGCCCCGTCTTGTTATTTCGCGACGGAGGCAACACGAACGGGAGGGGATGCGTTTTGGCGATCGGCGGTTATGTCTGCGACTTGGAAGTCGGCGATCGGATCGGTCCGGTCGAATACACGATGAGCGCGTTCGTCGTGCGCGAATATTCCCATGCCAACGAGCTGCATCACGATTTCCTGCAAGGCATCGACGATCCGCTGGCACCGCCCACGCTGATCCATCTCGACAAGCTGCGCCTCTATCGCCATGGCTGCCCGAAGGGCACGGGGCCGAGTGCGCGCATCCATTACGAATACGACGCGACGGTCCACGGCGAAGTGCGCGTGGGCGACAAGCTCAGCGTTTCGGGCGTGGTGAGCGAGCGCTACGAACGGCGCGGGCGCGAATACGTGGTGATGGAGATGGAATTGCGCCGCGCGACGGATAACGCGCTGCTGATCGTCTATCGCGACACGTCGATCCTGGCCTACGCGCAGAAATCGGAGAAGAAGTGATGGGCAGCACCTCCATCGTCGACCTCAAGATCGGCGCCGAATTGCGCTCCGCTCCGCGACCGATGACGCGCGAGCGTATGCGCCGTTACGTCGACGCGCAGCCGACCGTCGCGATCGACGACGGCCGCATCCATACCCAGCCGCCGACGATCCACGACGACGACGCCTATGCCAAGAAGCAAGGCCTGCCCGGCATCATCGCCGACGGCATGGTGTCGACGAACTGGATCCAGGGGCTGCTGTTCGACGTGTTCGGCCGTGCACTCGCCCGCAAGGGCCGCCTGCGCACGAAATACATCGCGCCGATCTACGAGGATCAGATCGTCATTTGCGTCGCCAAGGTTACGGCCAAGGCGCGAACGGAAACGGGCGAAACCGCCTATCAGTTCGACGTGTGGTGCGAAGACGATACGGGCAAGAAGCTGACCGTCGGCGAAGCGCTCGTCTACGCACCGGCGGCGTAAAGCGACAACATCGGGGTGAATGACGTGGTCGGCGCACTCGACGGCATCAAGGTACTGGATTTCTCGCGGGTCTTCGCAGGCCCCGCAGCGGCGCAGATCTTTGGCGATCTCGGCGCCGACGTCATCAAGATCGAAGCGCCGGTCGGCGGCGACGAGGCCCGGCATCTGGGTCTGACCGA
Source organism: Pseudomonadota bacterium (assembly GCA_020161965.1). Lineage (GTDB taxonomy): Bacteria > Pseudomonadota > Alphaproteobacteria > CACIAM-22H2 > CACIAM-22H2 > Tagaea. The sequence continues at coordinate 1,601 of JAIUNH010000131.1, read as the reverse complement.
AGGGACCGATCCGCGCTTGGGCGTCAGCGCCTCGTATCTGGCGCTGAACCGCAACAAGCGCAGCATCGCGCTGGATCTGCAAACCCCGGCGGGCCGCGACGTGGCGTGCCGTCTGATCGAAAAATCGGACGTGCTGCTCCATAATTTCCGCCCCGGCGCCATGACGAAATGGCGCATGGACTATCCGGCGATGAGTGCCCGCAATCCGCGCCTCGTCTATGGCGAGTTCTTCGCCTACGGGCCCAGCGGTCCGCTGCGCGATTTCGGCGCCAACGACCTCGCCTTGCAGGCGCATAGCGGGTTGATGAGCCTGACGGGCGAACCCGACCGCCCGCCGGTACGCGTGGGCAGCGCCATCATCGACCTCCATGGTTCGCTCGCCATGGTCAGCGCGGTGCTGGCGGCGTTGCTCAGCCGCGAGCGCACCGGCAAGGGCCAGCGCGTCGAAGCGTCGCTGCTGCTCAGCTCCGCGCATCTGGTGAACTATTTCTATTCCGAATATTGGATCGACGGCGTCGTGCGCAAGGCGATGGGCACCGCGAATCATCTGAGCGTGCCCAATCAGGTTTTCCCGACCGCCGACGGCAATGTCGTGATCATCGCGCCCAGCGACGCGATGTGGGATCGCTGCGCGCGCGCCCTCGACGCGGAACTGCTCGACCGGCCGGAATACAAAACCGTGCGCGATCGCCAGACGCGCCGCGCCGAGGTGATCGAGGCGATCTCCTCCGTTACGCGGCGTTTGCCAAGCCACGAGATCGTCGCGCGCTTGGGCGCCGTGAAGGTCAACGTCGCCAAGCTCAACAATATCGGCGAAGCGGCCGAGCACGAGCAGCTTCAAGCCGCGGGCGGCGTGGCGTCGTTCGAATTCGGCGGCGAAACGGTGAAGGCGGTATCGAGCCCGTTCCGTCTGGAAGGCACGCCCACCCAAGTCTATCGCGCGCCCCCGCAACTCGACGAGCATCGCGACGAAGTGCTGGCCGATTTCGGTTATGCCGGCGATGAGATCGCGAATCTCGCGGCGAATGGCGCTTTCGGCGCACCGGCGCCCGCGCGCAAGACCGGCACGAAAGCCTGATTTCTATTCGCGCCCGACTTCGCCCGCTATCGGCGCGGACGAATAAAAGCCCCGGTCATCGACCGGGGCTTTTTCGTTGGGCGGGATGGCGGCGATCATCCCGGTGGCGTTTTGCGTCACCCGATCGGCTTCAGCCCTTGCGCGTAGCGGCGGCCATTGGCGACGTAACCCGCCGCTGATGCGCGGATCATCGCGATGTCGCGCTCGCTCAGCGGACGCATGACTTTCGCGGGCGCGCCGACGATCAATGAGCCTTCAGGAAATTCCTTGCCTTCGGTCACCAACGCCCCGGCGCCGACGATGCAATGGCGCGCGATGCGCGCGCGATTGAGGATCGTCGCACCCATGCCGATCAGGCAATCGTCGGCGATGGTACAGCCATGCGCGGTGACGCGATGGCCGATCGTCACATTGGCGCCGATGGTCAAAGGCGCGCCCGCGTCGGAGTGAAGGACCGCGTTGTCCTGCACGTTCGCGCCGTCGCCGATCACGATCTCCTCGTTGTCGCCGCGGATCACGGCGC
>JAIUNH010000130.1 GCA_020161965.1 Pseudomonadota bacterium | reverse complement strand
TGACCGTGAGGATTTCCTGCAGCGTGTAGGCGGCACCGTAGGCTTCAAGGGCCCACACTTCCATTTCGCCGAAGCGCTGACCGCCGAACTGCGCCTTACCGCCCAGCGGCTGCTGGGTGACGAGGCTGTACGGACCGATCGAACGCGCGTGAATCTTGTCGTCGACCAAGTGGTGCAGCTTCAGCATGTAGATGTAGCCGACGGTGACGGGACGGTCGAAACGCTCGCCCGTACGGCCGTCGGTCAGCCACACCTGACCGGTGTGGGCGAGACCCGCCTGTTCGAGCATCGCGTTGATGTCCGCTTCGCGGGCACCGTCGAACACCGGGGTGGCCATCGGCACGCCGCGGCGTACGTTCTCGCCCAGATCGATGAGCTCGGCGTCCTCGAGCTCGCGCCCGCCTTCCTTGAGCTCTTCCTTGGCGTAGACCTTCTCCATCTTCTTGCGAAGATCGGCAGGCTTGGCCGTGCCGCGACGGACCTTATCGACCATCTGCCCGATTTCGCGGCCGAGCGTGGCCGAAGCCCAGCCCAGATGCGTTTCGAGAATCTGACCGACGTTCATGCGGCTGGGCACGCCCAGCGGATTGAGCACGAGGTCGACCGGCGTGCCGTCTTCCAGATAGGGCATGTCTTCGGCCGGCATGATGCGGCTGATGACGCCCTTGTTGCCGTGACGGCCGGCCATCTTGTCGCCGGGCTGCAGCTTGCGCTTCACCGCGACGAAGACCTTGACCATCTTCATCACGCCGGGGGGAAGTTCGTCGCCGCGCTGAAGCTTCTCGACCTTGTCCTCGAAGCGCCGCTCGAGCGCCTTCACGGACTCGTCGAACTGCTTCTTCATCGCCTCGACGTCCTGCATCGTCTTGTCGTTCTTGACGATGATCGAACGCCACTGACCGGGCGTGAACTCCGAAAGGAACGCTTCGTCGATCGTCGTGCCCGGCTTCGGACCCTTCAGACCGCCGGCGAAGCTTTCGCCCATCAGCACGGCCTTCATACGCTGCGCGGTCGAACGCTCCAGGATCGCGCGTTCGTCGTCGCGATCCTTCGCGAGACGCTCGATTTCCTGACGCTCGATCTGCAGCGCGCGCTCGTCCTTGTCGACGCCGCGACGCGAGAAGACGCGCACTTCGACGACCGTACCGGCGACGCCCGGCGGCAGGCGCAGCGACGTGTCGCGCACGTCCGACGCCTTTTCGCCGAAGATGGCGCGCAGCAGCTTTTCTTCCGGCGTCATCGGGCTTTCGCCCTTCGGCGTGATCTTGCCGACCAGGATGTCGCCCGGCTTCACTTCGGCACCGATATAGGTGATGCCGGCTTCGTCGAGGTTCTTCAGCGCTTCTTCGCCCACGTTGGGGATGTCGCGCGTGATTTCTTCCTGGCCCAGCTTCGTGTCGCGGGCCATCACTTCGAACTCTTCGATGTGGATCGACGTGAACACGTCGTCCGACACGATGCGCTCGGAGATCAGGATCGAGTCTTCGAAGTTGTAGCCGTTCCAGGGCATGAACGCGCAGAGCACGTTGCGGCCCAGCGCCAATTCGCCCAGCTCCGTCGACGGGCCGTCGGCGATCATGTCGCCAGCCTTCACCACGTCGCCCTTCTTCACCAGCGGACGCTGCGTGATGCAGGTGTTCTGGTTGGAGCGCTGGAACTTGAGCAGACGGTAGATGTCCACGCCCGACGCGGCGGCCGAGGTTTCCTCGGTCGCGCGCACGACGATACGCGTCGCGTCCACCTGGTCGACCACGCCGGCCCGGCGCGCGGCGATCGCCGCACCGGAGTCACGCGCGACCTTGCCTTCCATGCCCGTGCCCACGATCGGCGCTTCCGCGCGGACCAGCGGCACCGCCTGGCGCTGCATGTTCGAGCCCATCAGCGCGCGGTTGGCGTCGTCGTTCTCGAGGAACGGGATCAGCGCCGCGGCGACCGACACGAGCTGGCGGGGCGAAACGTCCATCAGGTCGACCTGATCGGGCTTCACCAGAACCGCGTCGCCGCCCTTACGGCAGGCGACGAGCTCGGCCGTGATGCGGCCCTTGGCGTCCACTTCGGTGTTGGCCTGGCCGACGTAGTAGCGGCCTTCTTCCATCGCCGAGAGATAGATCACCTCGTCCGTCGCACGGCCGTCCTTGACCTTGCGATACGGGCTTTCGATGAAGCCGTACGGATTGACGCGCGCGTAGGTGGCCAGCGAGTTGATCAGACCGATATTCGGACCTTCGGGGGTCTCAATCGGGCAGATGCGGCCGTAATGCGTCGGGTGAACGTCGCGGACTTCGAAGCCCGCGCGTTCGCGCGTCAGACCGCCCGGCCCGAGGGCCGAGAGGCGGCGCTTATGCGTGATTTCCGAGAGCGGGTTCGTCTGGTCCATGAACTGCGACAGCTGCGACGAACCGAAGAACTCGCGCACCGCGGCGGCCGCGGGCTTCGCGTTGATCAGGTCGTGCGGCATGACGGAGTCGATTTCGACCGTCGACATACGCTCGCGGATCGCGCGCTCCATGCGCAGCAGGCCGACGCGATACTGATTTTCCATCAGCTCGCCGACCGAGCGCACGCGGCGGTTGCCCAGGTGATCGATGTCGTCGATTTCGCCGCGACCGTCCTTGAGTTCGGTCAGCGTCTTCACGATCGCCAGGATGTCGGCCTTGCGCAGGATGCGCACCGTGTCGGCGACGTCGAGCTGCAGGCGCGCGTTCATCTTCACGCGGCCGACCGAGGAAAGGTCGTAGCGCTCGCTGTCGAAGAACAGACCCTTGAACAGCGATTCGGCCGTTTCCAGCGTCGGCGGCTCGCCCGGGCGCATGACCCGGTACATTTCGATCAGCGCTTCTTCGCGGCTGCCGTTCTTGTCGGCCTTCAGCGTGTTGCGCATATAGGGGCCGACGCTGATGTGGTCGATATGCAGCGTCGGGATTTCCTTGACGCCCGCTTCTTCCAACAGCTCGAGATTCTGCGCGGTCAGCTCGTCGCCGGCCTCGACATGGATCTCGCCCGTCTCCTCGTTGATGATATCGACCGCGACGTAACGGCTCTTGAGGTCTTCGATCGTGGCGAGGACGTCCTTGACGCCTTCTTCCTTCAGCTTCTTGGCCAGACGCGGCGTGATCTTCGCGTCCTTCTCGGCCAGGACCTTGCCGGTCTTGGCGTCGATGAGGTCGGAGAGCAGCTTCTGGCCGCGCATGCGCTCGCCGTCGAACGCCGTCTGCCAGCCGGACTTGCCCTTCTTGTAGACGACCTGGCCGTAGAAATTGGCCAGGATTTCCTCGGCGGTCATACCGACCGATTCGCCCAGCTCCAGATCCTTGCCGACCGCCTGACGCTCTTCGCGCAGCTTCTCGGACGCCAAACCGTCCAGCGCCATCAGGAACGTCGTCACCGGCAGCTTGCGGCGGCGATCGATGCGCACGTACACGAGGTCCTTGGCGTCGAATTCGAAGTCGAGCCACGAGCCGCGATACGGGATCACGCGCGCGGCAAACAGATACTTGCCCGACGCGTGCGTCTTGCCGCGGTCATGGTCGAAGAACACGCCCGGCGAGCGGTGCATCTGCGAAACGATGACGCGCTCGGTGCCGTTGATGATGAAGGTGCCCTTGTCCGTCATCAGGGGCATGTCGCCCATGTAGACGTCCTGCTCCTTGATGTCGCGGATCGAGCGCGAGCCCGTATCCTCGTCGACATCCCACACGACCAAGCGCAGCGTGACCTTCAGCGGCGCCGCGAAGGTCATCCCGCGCTGCTGGCATTCCTCGACGTCGTATTTCGGATCTTCGAGTTCGTAGCGCACGAACTCGAGCTGCGAACGCTCGGAGAAATCCTTGATCGGGAAAACGGTGCGGAAGACTTCCTGCAAGCCGACGTTCTTCCGCTCGGACGGGCTGACGCCCATCTGGAGGAACTGCGCATAGGAGCTCATCTGCACTTCGATGAGGTTCGGCATCGGCGCGACGTCTGGAATACGACCGAAGCTTTTGCGAATCCGCTTGCGACCCATCACCGTCTGCAACATGTCGATCCTCGTATGGTCCTAAGGGACCCAAATTCCGTTGCCGTTCTTCTTTCGGGGAAACAGCGCCCGACCGGTCCGGCCGTCCATTCCCTTCCGGAAACGGACGGCCGAGCCGGATTTCGGCTTACTTGACTTCGACGGTGGCGCCTTGCTCTTCGAGCGCCTTCTTGAACTTGGCGGCGTCGTCCTTGTTGACGCCTTCCTTGACCGTCTTCGGCGCGCCTTCGACCAGGTCCTTGGCTTCCTTGAGGCCCAGGCCCGTGATTTCGCGCACGACCTTGATCACGTTGATCTTCTTATCGCCGGCGGCGGTAAGGTTCACCGTGAACTCGGTCTGCTCGGCGGCGGCAGCGGCGCCAGCGCCACCAGCGGCCGGCGCGGCGGCAACGGCCACCGGCGCGGCGGCGGAGACGCCCCACTTGTCTTCCAGCAGCTTCGTCAGTTCGGCGGCTTCGAGAACCGTCAGGCTCGACAGTTCGTCGACCAGTTTGGCGAGATCGGCCATTTCAATTTACTCCTGTGTATTCAAGCGAGTTGGGTTGGTTGGGATTCGGCTTCACGCCGCGCCTTGCTTCTTCGCGTAAGCGCCAATGACACGCGCCGTCTGCGCCGCGGGGGCGCGGAGGACGGTCGCGAGTCGGGTCGCCGGCGCGTTGAGGAGGCCGAGGAACTTGGCCCGCATCTCCGGCAGGGAGGGCAGGGTCGCAAGCGCCTTAACCGCAGCCACGTCGAGCGCACGCTCGCCGAGGCCGCCAGCAACGATCGTCAGCTTCTCGTTCTTCGCCGCGAAAGCCACCGCGACCTTTGCCGCCGCCACCGGATCGGTGGAGTAGGCAATGGCCGTCGGGCCCTTCAACGACGCCCCGAGATGAGCGTAGCTCGTGCCGTCCAGAGCACGACGCGTGAGCCGGTTCTTCGCGACTTTGAAGCTGGCGCCGGCTGCCCGCATGTTGCGGCGCAGCTCGGTGACTTCCGCCACGGTCAAGCCAGCCTGCTTGGTCACGACGACCACAGCGGCTTCCTTGATCTTCCCGTGAAGGCTGTCGACCAGCTCCTTCTTTTGCGTACGGTCCACGATCGTCTCCTGGTTCGTTCCGATGGCGCTTCCGCGTCACCGGAACCGTTTCACAAGAGCCTCGACCCCTAATCACCGGCGGCGAACCGCCGGCGGAAAAGATCGAGACCTCGCTCGACCTGTCCCAGAAGTCCCAACTCGCATTGCCCCGGAAAAGCGCCGGGGCTTCGCGATTTGTCGCCTCTGTCTATGCGGGCCGCCTTACTTGGGGCGATTAAGCGCCGGGTTCAAGGAACTCGCCGCACCAGCAGTCTCGGACAGGGTCGCCGAAGATCCCCTTGCGGGGCGCTTCGGCGTCCCGCCCTGCCCGGCCAAGCCGGACAAGGCGGAAACTCTTTCGCTCGTCTTACGCCGCTTGCACCGGGGCCGCTTGGCCGCCGAACGCCGCGATATCGAGCTTGACGCCCGGCCCCATCGTGGAGCTGACCGTCACCTTCTTGATGTAGTTGCCCTTCACGCCCGACGGACGCGCCTTGACGATCGCGTCGAGGAACGCCTTCAGGTTCTGGGCGAGCTTGCCTTCTTCGAACTTCACCTTACCGACACCGGCATTGATGTTGCCGGTCTTGTCGGCGCGGAATTCGACTTGGCCCGCCTTCGCGTCCTTCACCGCTTGCGCGACGTTGGGCGTCACGGTGCCGAGCTTCGGGTTCGGCATCAGGCCACGGGGGCCGAGCACCTTACCGAGCTTGCCGACGACGGCCATCATGTCCGGGGCGGCGATCACGCGGTCGAAATTGATTTCGCCCGCGAGCACCTTTTCGGCTAGGTCGTCGCCACCGACGAGGTCCGCACCGGCGGCCTGCGCTTCGGCGACCTTCGGGCCCTTGGCGAACACCGCCACGCGCACCGACTTGCCCGTGCCGTTCGGCAGGGCGACCATGCCGCGGACCTGCTGGTCCGCCTGGCGCGGGTCGATGCCCAGGTTCATCGCGACCTCGACGGTCTCGTTGAACTTGGTGCTGGCGCGCGACTTGACGATCTTCACCGCTTCGTCGATCGAATACAGCTTCTCGCGATCGAGACCGTCGACCGCCTTCTTCATGCGCTTGCCGAGACGAGCCATGATCAGCCCTCCACCACTTCGAGGCCCATCGAACGGGCCGAGCCGGCGATCATCTTCATCGCGGCTTCGACGTCGTTCGCGTTCAGGTCGACCATCTTCTTCTGCGCGATTTCGCGCAGCTGCGAGGTCGTCACCTTGCCCGCCTTGTCGCGGCCCGGCGCCTTGGCGCCGGATTCGATCTTCGCGGCCTGCTTCAGGAAGTAGCTGGCCGGCGGCGTCTTCATGACGAACGTGAACGTACGATCGCCATAAGCCGTGATCACGACCGGGATCGGCATCCCGGGCTCGAGCTTCTGGGTCTGCGCATTGAACTGCTTGCAGAACTCCATGATGTTCAGACCGCGCTGACCCAGCGCCGGCCCGATGGGCGGCGAGGGATTCGCCTTGCCCGCGGGTACCTGCAGCTTGATGTACCCGACGATTTTCTTCGCCATCGTCCTACTCCTCTTGGCTGCCGGCGCCCCTTAATTGCGGGAGGACACCGGTCGTATCGCCTCGTTGCACTCGCCACGCGCGCCCCAATTAAGGGAGGGCCGCGCAGCATGGGAACCCGCCGATCGGCCGCCGCATACGGGCGACCGGCGAATTCGACTTAAACCTTCTCGACCTGGCCGTATTCCAGCTCGACCGGCGTCGGCCGGCCGAAGATCGAGACGGAAACCTTGAGACGCGACTTCTCCTCGTCGATCTCTTCCACGAGACCGTTGAACGAGGTGAAGGGACCGTCCGTCACGCGCACCTGCTCGCCCACCTCGTAGGTGACGGCGGGCTTCGGCTTCTCGATGCCTTCCTTCATCTGGCGCAGGAGGCGATCCGCCTCCTTGTCCGAGATCGGGGCCGGCTTGTTGCTCGCACCCAGGAAGCCCGTGACCTTCGGCGTGTTCTTGACGAGGTGCCACGTCTCGTCGGTCAGATCCATGCGCGCCAGAACGTAGCCCGGGAAGAACTTGCGTTCCGCCGCGACCTTCTTGTTCCCCTTGCGCACTTCGACGACGCTGTCGACGGGCACCATGACTTCTTCGACCAAGTGCGCGAGGCCCTTCTGCTGGGCCTGTTCCTTGATCGACGACGCGACCTTCTTTTCGAAGCCCGAATAGACGTGCAGCACGTACCAGCGCATCGCCATGTTGTTCAGGCCCCCAAGCCCAGGATGAGACGCACGCCGTGCGACACGAACCAATCGACGACGAAGAAGAAAATCGCCGCGAGGAACGACATCGCGAACACCATGGCGGTGGTCACCAACGTCTCCTTGCGCGTGGGCCAGGTCACCTTGTTGGCTTCCTGGCGCACTTGGCGGAAGAACTCGCCCGCGCCGACCTTCTGTCCCGTCTGCGGCATCATGCCGACAATTCCCATCCGTCGTTTCGTACTGAAGCTTCGTCGCGCTTGGCAGGAGTGGAGGGGCTCGAACCCCCAGCCCCCGGTTTTGGAGACCGGTGCTCTACCAATTGAGCTACACTCCTAAGCGCGACCCTCGAACTACTCGATGATCTTGGCGACGACGCCCGCACCGACGGTACGGCCGCCTTCGCGGATGGCGAAGCGCAGGCCTTCGTCCATCGCGATGGGTGCAATCAGGTGAACTTCCATGGCGACGTTGTCGCCCGGCATCACCATCTCCGTGCCTTCCGGCAGGTGCACCATGCCCGTCACGTCCGTCGTGCGGAAGTAGAACTGCGGACGATAATTCGTGAAGAACGGCGTGTGACGGCCGCCTTCTTCCTTCGTCAGAATGTAGGCTTCCGCCTTGAACTTCGTGTGCGGCGTGATCGAACCCGGCGCGGCCAGAACCTGGCCACGCTCGACTTCTTCGCGCTTCGTGCCGCGCAGCAGCGCGCCGATGTTGTCGCCCGCCTCGCCGCTGTCCAACAGCTTGCGGAACATTTCGACGCCCGTGACGATCGTCTTCACCGTCGGCTTGATACCGACGATTTCGACTTCTTCGTTCACCTTGATGATGCCGCGCTCGACGCGACCCGTCACGACCGTGCCACGACCCGAGATCGTGAACACGTCTTCGATCGGCATCAGGAACGGCTTGTCCTTCGGACGCGCCGGCTGCGGGATGTTCGCGTCAACCGCCGCCATCAGCGCCAGAACCGCTTCCTGGCCCAGCTTCGGGTCCTTGTTCTCCAGCGCGCACAGCGCCGAACCCTTGATGATCGGGATCGTGTCGCCGGGGAAATCGTACTTCGACAGCAGGTCGCGGACTTCCATCTCGACCAGATCCAGCAGTTCCGGATCTTCGACCATGTCGCATTTGTTCAAGAACACGACGAGCGCCGGCACGCCGACCTGGCGGGCCAGCAGGATGTGCTCGCGCGTCTGCGGCATCGGGCCGTCGGCGGCCGACACGACCAGGATCGCGCCGTCCATCTGCGCCGCACCCGTGATCATGTTCTTCACGTAGTCGGCGTGGCCGGGGCAATCGACGTGGGCGTAATGGCGGTTCTTCGTCTCGTATTCGACGTGCGCCGTGTTGATCGTGATCCCGCGCGCCTTCTCTTCCGGCGCCTTGTCGATCTGGTCGTACGCCATGAACGTGGCGCCACCCGACTCAGCCAGCACCTTCGTGATCGCGGCCGTCAGCGACGTCTTGCCATGGTCGACGTGGCCGATCGTCCCAATGTTGCAGTGCGG
>JAIUNH010000129.1 GCA_020161965.1 Pseudomonadota bacterium | reverse complement strand
AATCTTGGCCGTCGAATAGGATCCGGCCTTGGGTGATCGCACCTTGCGCGCCGAGCAGGCCCATGACGGCCAACGCCGTCACCGATTTGCCCGAGCCGCTTTCACCGACGACGCCGACGACTTCGCCGGCGGGCACGGCGAAACTCACGTCGCGCAGCACTTCGCGCTTGCCGCTTTCGGTGGCGAAGGTGACGCTGAGACCTTCGATGGCGACGATCGGCGTTTCCATCAGCGGCCCTGCAGCTTGGGATCGAGGGCGTCGCGCAAGCCGTCGCCCAACAGATTGAAGCCGATGATCGTGATACCCAGCGCCAGGCTGCCGAAGATCGCGAGATAAGGATCGGTGCGCAACGCGGGCAATCCGTCGCGGATCATGCCGCCCCAGCTTGGCACCGGTTCCTGAATGCCGAGGCCGAGGAACGAGAGTGTCGCCTCCGCCATCACGATGAAGCCCACACCGACAGACGCGCGCACCAGCAACGGGGCGGCGATGTTCGGCAGCAAATGGCGCAGGAAGATCGCCCAGGTCGGCGTGCCCGCGACGATCGCGGCGTCAATATAGAGTTCTTCCCGGATGACCAAGACGAAGGACCGCGTCAGGCGCGTGACACCCGGCCACCAGACCAGCGCCAGCGAGATGATGACGGTGAGCACGCCCGAGCCGATCATCGACGCGATCAGAATGGCGATCACGACTTCGGGGAAGGCAAGCATGATGTCGACGAAGCGCATCAGGAAGGCGTCGATCCGTCCGCCCATATAGCCCGCGATCATACCCAGCACCGCGGCCACGGTCAGCGTGATGGCCAGCACCGCACCCGCGACCAGCAGCGAGACGCGTGCACCGTAAACAAGGCGGCTCAAAATATCGCGGCCGAGCTTGTCGGTGCCGAGCGGGTTTTGCGCCGTTGGTTCCGACCACGGATTGAAAAGATCCGTCTCCTCCGGCGAATGGGCCATCAGCGACGGCCCGAACACCGCGACGAGCACGACGAACATCACGATGGCGCCGCCGATCAGCACGTTGCGCTGGCGGGCAAGGCGGCGCAGCACCAAGCGCCAGCCGTCGAGCGGATATTGGGTGGTCTGAACAGCGGCGGTCATTTCACCCCCATGCGCTGGCGGATGCGGGGATCGATGATCGCGTAGGCGACGTCGACGGCGAGATTGATCAGCACGAAGAACGCGGTGAACAGCATCACGATCGCCATCGCGACGGGATAGTCGCGCGCGAAGACGGAATCGATCGCGAGGCGCCCGAGACCCGGGATATTGAAGATCGTTTCGACGACGAATGTGCCGCTGATCAGGCCGCCGAAAATGATGCCCATCGACGTGAGCAGCGGCACGAGGATATTGCGCAGCGCGTGGCGCGCGATCACCACGCGTTCGGCGAGGCCCTTGGCGCGCGCCGTGCGGATGTAATCCTGGCCCAGCACCTCCAGCATGAAGGTGCGGGTGAGGCGCGCGATATAGGCGGCGGACGGAATGGCGAGGATCGCCACCGGCAGGATCGCTTGATCGATCCGGCCCCATCCGGCGACGGGCAGGGCGCCCATCTTGATCGAGAACAGATAGACGAAGAAGGTCGCGAAGGCGAAGTTCGGGATCGACAGTCCGGCGACCAGAATAAGGATGATCGCGGTGTCGACGCCGGAGTTGCGCTTGATCGCGGCGAGGATGCCGGCCCCGATGCCGATCGAAGCGGCGGCGGCCAGGGCCGCGAGGGCGAGGATCGGGCTGATCTTGATCCCGTCGGATAGCACTTCGACGACCGGGATGCGCACGTAGCGATAGGACATGCCGAAGTCGCCGACGGCGACGCCGGAAATGTAGTTGAAGAACTGCTTCCACAGAGGCTGGTCGAGCCCGTATTCCGCCCGCAGGCGGTTCGCCATCTCGACATTCGACGAGTGGTCGCTGAGCATCACCAGAACGGGATCGCCCGGCAGGGCGTAGGTGGCGAGGAAGGTCGCCAGCAGCACGATCCCGAGAACGGGAACGAGGCCGGCCAAACGCCATGCGACGAAACGCAGCATATTGGCCGGCCCCTTTCCCTGACCTTACTTGATTTCGGCGAACACGAAGCGGTCGAACCCGAACGGCGTCGCGCGCGCGTTCGTGACGTTCGGTTTGACCAGTGCGATCGCCGCGACCATCGGCAGCGGAGCGGCGCCGAAGTCTTCGATGTAGACGACCTCCGCCTGACGGTAGAGCTGGAAGCGCTTGGCGTCGTCGACCGTCGCGGTCGCTTCGTCGATCAGCGCGTCGTATTTCGCGTTGAACCAGCGGCCGCGATTATACGGGCTCTTCGAGTGCCACATCTGTTCGAGGTAATACATCGCGTCCGGATAGCCGGAGGTCCAACCCCAGGGGAAGAACGCGACTTCGCCCGCGTTCATCGCGCGGATGAACGTGGCGCGCTCGACGACGTTGACATTGACCTGCATGCCCAGCGTGCGGTTCAGCTCGTTGGCGTAGTAGGTCAACTCGTCCTTGAACACGGCGGTGGACGAGATGTCGATCGGCGGCAGGCCGCGCCCGCCCGGGAAGCCCGCTTCGGCCAGCAGCTTCTTCGCGGCTTCCGGATCGTATTTGGGCTTGGGCAGGTCGTTGAAATAGCCCGCCACGCCCGGCGTGGTGACGCCGTGCAGCTGGAAGGCCGCGTTGTCGTAGAAGCCGCGGATCATGCCGTCGCGGTTGATGGTCAGCGAGATCGCTTCGCGCACGCGCTTGTCCTTGAACGGCGCGTAGACCAGCGGGTTCATGGCGAGGAACCGGGACTGTGCGCGCGGCACGACCTGGCGTTCCTTTTCCTTGCTCGCGTCGCGCATCACGCGGCGGATGGTGCTTTCCTGCACGTCGAGCACGTCGAGCTCGCCCGCTTCGTATTGCGCCAGCGCCGTGTCGCCGTTAGGGATCACCAGGAAGCGCACGGCGTCGATCTTCGCCTTGTTGCCCCAGTAATCCTTATTGGCGTCGATCTCGACGAACGCGCCGCGATGCCATTCCTTGAACTTGAACGGGCCCGTACCGGCCGAAACACTGCGCACCCAATCGGCGCCCTTGTCGGCGACGATGCCCGAATCCATGAACCAGATCGGATAGATCGGGAACAGCACGTCGGGCTTCGTGAAGCGGATCTCGACCGTGTTGTCGTCGATGATCTTGACGCCGGAGAGTTCTTTGCTCTTGCCGCCCTTCACGTCGTCGATGCCGACGATGCGCGCGACGTAACCGGCCCCGATGCCTGCCTTCGTGTCGGGGGCCGCGAGCTGCTCAAGCGTGTATTTCACGTCCTTCGCGGTGAAGGCGCGGCCCGAATGGAACTTCACGTTCTTGCGCAGATTGAAGCGGAAGCCGTGCTCGCCCGGCAGGGCGGTCCAGGATTCCGCCAGCACGTTGACGATCTTTCCGTCCGGCGTGAAATCGGTGAAGCCTTCGTAGACGTTGCGCAGCACGCGCCCGGCCACGAGTTCCGAATACGTGATGGGATCCAGCATCGCGGGATCGCCGGTCACGTTGATGCGCAGGGTCTTCGCGTCGGCGGCGGTAGCGACCGCCGCGAGCATGAGGAACCCGGCGAAGGCTTTGGCGAGGACTCTCATCGCAGCTCTCCGTTTGTATGGGCGCACGCGCCCGGGATGAAGATGAATACGGGTGAAAGCAAAGATTGGACCGGACGCGAAACTCGGTCAATGCGCGCAAGCGTTGCGGTCATGGTTCGATCACCACTTTGCCGAAGCTCTTGCGTTCCTCCAGCACGCGCATCGCGTCGGCTGCGCGTTCCAGCGGGAATCTCTCGGGATGCAATACGGGCTCGAGCGTGCCGTCGCCCAGCATGGCGAGCAGCGCGGTCACGTCCTCGCGCGACCAGCCGTTGGAGCCGACGATGTTGAGCTCGAACGTCCAGATATAACGGATGTCTTCCTTCGGATCGTAGCCGGCGGTCGCACCACAGGTCAGCATGCGCCCGTCGCGGCGCAAGGTCCGCAGCGCCTTGGTCCAGGTGTCGCCGCCGGTGAAATTCACCACGACGTCGATGCCGCCTTCGTCTTTTTTGGCCACGCGCGCGCGGCCGAATTGGCGATGGCATTCGGCGACGAAATCCTGCGTGGCGTAGTCAATACCGACATCCGCACCCAGCGCCTTCAGACGGTCGAGCTTGTCCTGGCTCGATGCTGCGACGATCACTTTTGCGCCAGCGCGCTTGGCGAGTTGTACGCAGCATGTGCCCACACCGCCCGACGCGCCCAAGATCAGGATCGTCTCGCCGGCCTTCAGCTTGCCGCGATCCAGGATCATGCGATGCGCGGTGCCATAGGCGGTGGGCAAAGCCGCCGCCTCGGCATAGCCGATCGACGCGGGCAAGGGGATGCACATATGGGCGGGCACGCGCACCAGTTCGGCGAGACCGCCATCGAAGGTTTCGCCCATGAAGCCGCGTTGAACGCGATTGATCGGATCGATCAGCACGCGGTCGCCGGGCTTGAAGCCCGTGACGCCCGGCCCGACTTTGGCGATATCGCCCGCCGCATCGATGCCCATGATCAACGGCAGCGGGATCTTGATGCCCGGCATGCCGCGCCGCGTGAACACGTCGTGATAGTTCAGCGTGCAGGCGCGCACGCGCACCAGCACGTCGCCTTCGCCGAACGGCGGATCGCGATAATCCGGCGTATAGGTCAGCCGGTCGATCCCGCCATGTTCGTGAATGACGACGGCGCGCATGGGTCAGGCCGCCGTCGTTAAAGTGATATCGCCGCGAGGGCTCGTCAGCACGGCTTGGAAACCGGCGCGATCGCCGCGCAGCACAGGCACCGGAATGCCGAGCGCTTTGTAGATCGCCGACAGGCGCTCGCTATCCGGATGCAACGCGACTACCGATTTGAAACCGATGCCGCCCGGCGTGGTACTCGCGGGATGGGGCGAGCCTTTCCAGTCGATCGCGAAAGGAATCATGTCCGCATCCTGGCCTTCGCCGAAATAGAGGATTTCCCAATTGAGCCGCACGCCATCCGTTCGCGTACGCCCGCCGGGGATGGGGCCGCGCACCGGCAGCCCCAGCTTCTTCGCCGCCGCTTCCATCGCGGGCAGATCGTCCGAACGTACGCTGAGCGCCGTGAGGCCCGGACCGGCGAGTTTTGCCAGACGACCGCCGCGATTGCCGTTCAAATTTTGTGCGGGATCGGGCGCGATAATTTCAAAGAACAAATCCTCGCCCATCGACAGCAGCGAATTGCGTGTGCCGAAGCCGTCATGGATGCCGCCCTTGCCGGGTTTGACGCCCGATAATTGCTCGAACAGTTTTTCGCCGGCGGAAAGATCCGGCGTGCCCCACAGAATATGGTCGAGATAGACGGTCATGCGGACACCGTTTGCGTGAAGTAAGTGCCGCGCCCGGCGGCGACGATCGCCCCATTCTTGTCGCGCAGCGCCACATCGACCGTGCCGAGCGTGCGGCCCGTACGCAGGGCCTTCGCTTCGGCGCGCAAATCGGTGTCGATGGCGGGGCGCATATAATCGATGCGCAGATCGACCGTCGGCAGGCCGCGACCGGTTTTGGCGAAGGCGGCATAGGCGCCCGCGATATCGATCACCGCGGCGAGCACGCCGCCGTGCCACTGCTTGGAACCAAGCTCGCGCTCGAAACCCGGGCGCCATTTGGCGCCGAGCGTCACCGACGGACCGGCCGGATCGAGGTCGAGCAATTCGAGCCCGAGGAAGTCGTGGAAGGGCGACGACGCCATCAGGGCGCGCAATTTGGCGGCGTCGGTCATCGCGCGTGCTCCAATGCCATGGCTTCCACGGCTTCGGCAAAACGCGCGATCTCGTCCTCGGTGTTGTAGTAGTGGATCGAGGCGCGGATCATTTTATCGATACCGCGCGGGATGAGATCGAGGCGCGTGGCTTCCGCGACCGAAACGGTGACGTTGATCTTGCGTTCCGCAAGCATGGCCTTCATTGCGGGCGCCGGGATGCCCGTCTTGGTGAAGGTCACGATGCCGCAGCGCCGCGTGCCGCGATCCTGGATCGCCACACCCGGCACATCGCCAAGGCGCGCGCGCAACGCGGCGGCGAGGGCGGCGACGCGCGTTTCGATTTCCGCCATCGGCAAAGCGAGCGCGTAGTCGAGCGCCACGCCGAACCCGACCTTCGCGGCAAAGCTGCATTCGGGCGTTTCGAAACGCCGCGCATCGGCGCGCAAACGGTAATCGCCGTCGGCGTACCAATCGGCCGCGAAATCGTCGAGGAAGGGCGGATCGAGGCGATCGAGGATCGCGCGGCGCACGTAAAGGAAGCCGATGCCGCGAGGGCCGCGCAGGAATTTGCGCGCCGTCGCCGACAGCATGTCGCAGCCGATCGCTTCGACATCGATCGCCATCTGCCCGACCGATTGGCAGGCGTCGAGCAGATAGGGCACGTTCGCGCGCTTGGCGATGGCACCGATCGCGGCGGCGGGATTGACCAAGCCGCCGCTGGTCGCGACATGGGTGATCGCGATCAGCTTGGTGCGCGGACCGATCAATTTCTCGAACGCGGCGAGGTCGACATCGCCGTTGTCGAGGCTCGGCGCCACGTCGATTTCGATGCCGTCGCGGCGCGCGCGTTGCAGGAAGGCGATGTAGTTGCTGCAATACTCCGTGCGCGTCGTCAGCACGCGGTCGCCCGGCGCCATCCGCACGGCGTAGAACGCCATGTCCCAGGCGCGCGTCGCGTTCTCCAAAATAGCGATTTCGTCGGCATGCGCGTTCAGCAACTCGGCGAGGGCCGAATAGGGACGATCGAGCCGCGTCTTCATGCGCGCGGCCGTTTCGTAACCGCCGATCTCCATCTCCAGACGCAGATAATCGGTCATCGCGTCGACGACTTCGCGCGGTGGCAAAGCGCAGCCCGCGTTGTTGAAATGGATTAGGTCGGCCGTGCCGGGCGTGTCGGCGCGCAAACGGGCGATGTCGAGGCTCATGCCGCCATTCCCTTCCGGCGCCGGTCGAGCGCTTCGGCGAGATCGGCCCCGCCGCCCACGATATGCGGCTCGAACAGGCGGATCGCGGCGTCGATATCGCCATTGCGGCACGCGTTCAGGATCGCGTTGTGTTCGGCGCTGTCGTCGTCGGCGGTGTTCATCGCGACGAATTCGATGCGCAGATAGCGTTCGACCGCGTCGTGCTGTTCTTCGATCAGGCGGCGCAGGCGGTCGTTGGCGTGCGTGTAGAGGCCCATATGGAATTCGCGGTGCAGGGCGAGCCAAGCGCCCGCATCCGTTTCGCCGTCCATAGCACGCAGGATGCCGGCAAGGCGGTCGAAATCGGCCGGCACCAGCAACGGCACCGATTGGCGCAAGGCGAGGGATTCGAGCGCGAAGCGGATCTCGAAGATCTGGCGGATCTCGTCGGAAGAGAGGGTGGAGACCACCGCGCCGCGATGGGGCAGAAAATCGATCCAGCCTTCGGCCTCGAGCAGGCGCAGGGCTTCGCGGATGGGGGTGCGGCTGATACCGAGGGCGGCGGCGATTTCGTCCTGCACCAGGGCTTCGCCTTCGGACAGAGCGCCGGTGGCGATGGCCTCGCGCAGGCAATCGACGACGAATTGGGTGGCCGTCCGATGCCGGCTACCGCCCCGTTCGATGATCTGTTCTATAGCCGCTCTGTTCATTGATTGGATATTGGATAAAATTCTGAAGCAGAAAAAGGGGGATTCTTTAAATCATATAATATCAATTAGTTAACATGTATTTCTAAAGTGATCTTGCAGAAATTTCGATGCGCTGCGATGCATCTTGAGACAGCAAAATCGTCGAGATTCCAAGCCGATGGCGCCGAGTCTAGCCGCTCATTCGGTAGGTTTTCGGCGATGTCCCGGCATGGGTGGCGAAAAACCGGGAGAAATAGGCGGGATCCGAGAAGCCGAGCTGGAAGGCGATCTGGGAGATCGACAGGGCCGTGTAGACGAGGTCGCGGCGCGCTTCGATCATCACGCGTTCCTGCATGATCTGCGTGGCGGACCGCCCGACGATCTGGCGGCAGGTCCGGGTCAGATGCGTCGTGGAGACGCCCAAGGCGCGGGCATAGTCGGTCAACGGCTTATGCGTGCGGAACGACGCTTCGACCATTTCGATGAAGCGGCGGACGAGATCGGCGCGCGGCGCCGGTGCGGGGTTGGCACCGGCGACATGGTGGCGCACCGCACGCGCGAACCAGATCGCGATCAACTCGGCATAGGCGGAAAGGGCAAAATCGCGATTGGCCCTGCCGCCGGCGAATTCGGCGAGGGCCGAACGCATGATCGCGCCGAGATCGCGCAAGGCCTGATCGTTACGCGGGATCGTGGCGACCGAAGGCTGGGACAGGATCGCCGCCGCCGCCGGTTCGTTCTTCAGCAGGCGCAGCATCGTCGTGCGCGCCGCACTGGCGACGAACCCGTCGCTGCCCGCGCGGAATTTGAACTCGTGTACCGCCAAGGGCGGCAACAGCACGGCCGTGCCGGGTTTCAGCGGATACGCGCGTCCATCGACCCGCGTTTCGCCGCTGCCCTTTTCGACCAGCATGAACTGGAACATGTCGTGATGGCGATGCGGCTGGATCCGCCAGTTATAGGCCGCACTTCGCAGCTCCAGCGTTTCGATATGCAGCGCGTCCGGGAAACGGTCGTCGCGCCGTTCGCCATACAGCCAGAAAGCGGGGATCGCCTGGTCGCGCATCGGATCGCCTTATGTTCGATTTGTCCAAGAGGCTGATCGAATGCTCCATTGCGGTCAAGCCGAATTCACAACCACTATGCGTCCCAATGCCGCATCGAAGCGGCGGGGAGGGCAC
>JAIUNH010000128.1 GCA_020161965.1 Pseudomonadota bacterium | reverse complement strand
CATCGTCAACGGCGCCGTCGTCAATGCGGGCGGCGGCAATATCGCGATCGACGGCACCGGCGGCAATACCGGCGCGGGCCAGCACGGCGTGACGATGGATGGGAGCACGCTGACGACGTCGGGTGCCGGAGCGATCTCCGTCACCGGCCAAGGCGGTCCGTCGACCGGCGGCAGCAGCCGGGGCATCTATCTGCAAAGCGGCGCGGACATCTATACGGTCGATGGCGCGCTGACGGTCCAAGGTACGGGCAGCACGACGGGCGGGTTCAGCAACGACGGCATCTGGCTGGCGGGTTCGACGATCCGTTCGACCGGCACCGGCAACGTCGCCGTGACCGGCGATGCCGGCGCCTATGGCGCGGGCTTCTATCTGACGGGGACGAACGCGGCGGTTCGTACCTTCAACGGCAATATCACGGTGACCGGCCAGGGCATGCACGACGCGTCCGGCGTCGTGATGTTGGATTTTTCGGGCACGGGTGTGATCGAATCAACCGGCACCGGCAACGTGTCGGTTACCGGTACGGGCGGCACATCGCCGGGATCGACCGTCTACGGCATCCGTTTGGCCAACGCGGTTTCGATCACCTCCAATTCCGGATCGCTGACGCTGACCGGCACGGGCGGCTCGGGTGCGGGCGGCGGCGCCGACGGGATCAATGTCGGCAACGGGGCGACCGTTTCGTCGGGCGCCGGTTTGTTGACGCTGAACGGCACGGGCGGCGCCAATGTCGGTGACGGCGTCAAAGTCGCCGCCGGCGGAATGGTCTCGACGAATGCCGGCAATATCGTGATGAACGGCGAAACGACCGGCGGCTACGGCATCGCGATCGCCGGGGATATCGGCGACGGCGGGATGAGCGGCGATATCACGCTCGTTTCCGACACGTTCAACATCACCACCGCCACCGCGACGATGTGGACGACGGGCGGCGTCACGATCAAGCCGCTGCTGGGTTCGGTGGGCATCGGCATCGGCGGCGGCACGGGCACGCTGCAATTGGGGAACGACTTCACCTACATCTTGGCGAACAGCCTGCATATCGGCAGCGCCACGACGCAGACGATCGAAGTGGGGGCTGGCGGCCTGCTGGGCGCCTCGAACGTGCCGGTCTATATCGAAGGCTCGGACATCGTCCTGCTCGGCAATGTCGACGTATTGGGCGGCAAGGTCACGATGCACGCGCAGACGGGCGGTATCGTGCAATCCGCAGGTTCGAACATCATCACGCATAATTTGATCCTGCGCGGGGCCGGCGTTTTCGACGTGACGCGCGCCAGCAGCGGCTACAACAGCGTCGCCCGGGTTTCCGCGAACGTGGCCGGCGATCTGCATCTGGCCATGCTCGGAACGAGCGGGTATGCCGACGCGGCGATCGCGACCGATACGGCGGGCACGGTTTCCGGTATCGCCACGACCGGCAACCTGACCTGGGAAGCGCATGATTCGATCGGCCAGTTGAGCGGCGCGGTGCTGAATATCGGCGGCACGACGCAGCTCGACGCGCTGAACGGCGGCATCACGCTTTACGAGTCCGCCAACAATCTCGGCACATCGATCGACGCCATAAACGGCGCGGGCACGGTCTCTTTGCGCTCGGCGTCGATCGCCGTCGGCGCGCTCGGCATATCGTCGATGGGCGATTTGATCCTGACCGCAACCGCCGGCGGCATCACCCAGAGCGCCGCCGTTGCGGCTTCCGGCAATTTCGTCGCGTCGGCATCGGGCGGCGGCATCTCGCTGGGCGGATTCACCAATCTCGTCTCCGGCAATACGTCGCTGTCCGCTTCCGGCGGGAAACAGAATATCGGCTGGGCGCAAAGCGGCCCGATGGTTGCGAGCAATATTTCGGCGACGGGTTCTTTGACGATCGACGTGACGGGCGGTTCGATCTCCCAGGTCGGCGCGATGAGTGCGGCCGATCCGTCGTCGATCTCCGCGACCAGCGGCAATATCGCGTTGACCCACGCGTCGAACGCGTTCGGCGGCGCCTTGACGCTAACGGCGACCGGCGGATCAATCGCGATCACGAATTCCGGCGCGCTGACTCTCGGCGCTACCACGGCGTCGAACGGCTTGATGGTCACCGCCGGTGGCACGTTGAGCCAGAGCGGCCCGATCGTTTTGACCGGCGGTTCGTCGACGTTGTCGGCGACCGGCACGATGACGTTGACGAATGGAAGCAACAATTTCGGCAGCGCGCTGTCGCTCACCGGCGTGGGCGGCGATCTCCAAGGCACCGCGCCGGCAGTCGGCGCCGTGACGGCGGTCGGCGACGGCTTCACCTTCAACAGCACGGCGATCGCGAATTCGAGCGGCGGCGGCGGTGGGGGCGGCGGCAGCCAGGGCACGACGACCAACACCGTCACGACCGAAACGCTGGCGCAGATCATCACCCAGATCCTGACCTCGACGACGACGCAGCCGTCTTCGTCGACCGCATCGACCGACGCGACAACCGTCAACCCGGTCAGCCCGGCGGCGGTGCAGGCGATGTTGGTCGCCATTCTGGCCGAAGCGGCTGGGCCCGCAGGCGGCACGGGTGGAACCGGCGGTGGCGAGCAGGGTGGTGGCGAGAACAACAACGCGCAAACCGGCGCGGCAGGTACGGGCGGCACACCCGCGGGTACGCCGACAGTGACGGCGGATGCGGGCACGTTCGGTGCCGGCACGACGATCACGATCAACACGTCGGGCGGCGCGGTCCAGTCGATCACCGTAACGCCGGTCGGCGGCGGCGCGCCGGTCACCATTTTGCCGGGCCTGTTGAATCTGACCCCGCCCGCGATCCCGACCGCGACCGCGACGGGCACGCCCGGTATCTCGGGTAATTTCCCGCTCAGCTGGCGCCAGTAGCGCCGCGCGACTTCGTCCACTATCGTGACCGCCGCTCGTGAATAAGGGAGTCGGCGTTGTCGCGCGGCCAAACGAAAGCGAAGAAAGCCACGAAACCCCGCGCGCGGTTGAGCGCGGACCAGTCGCGCGAGTTGATTCGCGGCGTGGCGCGCGATCTTTACGTGCGCAACGGCTATGCGGGGTTCAGCTTCGCCGACATCGTCGCCGTGACCGGAACCACGCGCGCCAACGTGCATCACCATTTCGGCGGTAAACATCGGCTGATGGCGGAACTGGTCGCGCAATTCGCGGCCGATGCGGAGGCGCGCATCCTGTCGCATTGGGCGCGGCCGGGCGAGAGCTTCACCATGCGCTTGCGCCGCCAGTTGGCCGATTTGCGCGCGTTCTACGATCGCTACAACACCAAGCGCGGCGACCGCAATGTGTGGAGCCCGCTCGCGCGGTTGCGCCTCGATCTGCCCGTGCTGGGACCGTTGGCGGCACAAGCGCTGGAGCGCGTCGACCAAGTCTACGAAAAGGCGCTGACCAAAGCGGTGCGCGAGGCGATCGACGCGGGCGAGTTCGCGCCCGCAACACCGGTCGCCGACGTGGCGCGGCTGGTGCGATTCGTCGTGCAGGCCTGCCCGCCGACGACCCAGGACACCGGCGGTTTCGAAAGCGTCGAGGCCACGTTTCGCGCCCTCGAAAGGGCGATTGCGGCCGCCTGGCGGCGCTGAAACCCGATTTCGCAATGCGACATGACGGCGCGGGATTGACACGTCCTGTCCATTCTCCGATACTTACTTGCACGTAAGTCAGTCGCGATAGCGCGACGGCGATCGGGGAGAAAACGCATGGCGCGCGAGACGAAGTTCGAGCGGTTCCAAATCCGTCAGATGACGGGGACGATTGGCGCGGAAATCACGGGGCTCGATCTCGCCCGCGACCGCAGCCCGGAAACGATGGCCGATCTCAAGCGCGCGATCCATCGCTACCACGTGCTCGCGATCCGCGATCAAAAGATGGAACTGGAGGACGTGCACCAGGTGCGCGCGGCGCTGGGACCGTTCAGCGGCAATCCGGTGCACGAGCCGATCGACGGCTACGACGATCTGATGATCCTCAATCGCGAGCCCGACGAAACCGGCAAGGTGATCGGCGAAGATTGGCATATGGATCTCGCCTGGCTCGCCAAGCCGCCGGGCATCACCATGCTCTACGGCCACGAAGTGCCGCCCGTGGGCGGCGACACGTGCTTCACGAGCCTCGAATGGGCGTATCGCTCGCTGTCGCCCGCGATGAAGGCGATGATCGAAGACTTCGTCGTCGTGCATTCGGGCAAGGGCGTTCTCGGTCAGCAATACGGCAGCGTGAAAATGCGCGCCGACGTGCACAAGATCGCGAGCTTCGAGGTCGAGCATCCGCTGGTCTGCACGGATCCGGTGACGGGCGAGCGCTATCTGTTCGTCAGCTCCGTCATCGACCGGATCAAGGGTTTCACGCCCGCCGAAACGCGCCCGATCATCGACTATCTGTTCAAGGTGGCGACGCGCCCCGAATTCAACTGTCGTCTGCGCTGGGCGCCGGGCACGTTGGGCATGTGGCTGAACCCGTGCGTCATGCACACCGCGATCAACGATTATCCCGGCTATCGGCGCACGATGTATCGCTCGACCATCGAAGGTTGGACGCCGATCGCGGCCAGCGGCAAGCGCGCGGCGGCCTGACGGATATCGGCGCAATGGGCTCGACAGTCACGAAACGGCAATTCGCCGCGGCATTGCCGTGGATCACGCCGGCGCATGGGCTGCTGCTGACGGTGATCGTGATTCCGGCCGTCTACGTGATTTGGCTCAGCGTCACGAACTCGACCTTCGGCCGCGCGCCGAGTTTCGTCGGCCTCGTCAATTACGTGAAGGTATTGAACGACACGTATTTCTGGCGTGCGTTGGGCAACACGATCTTCATCGTGGCGCTGGTCGTGCATCTGGAATTGCTGCTCGGCCTTGGCATGGCGTTGCTGTTCGCGTCGGGCTTGCCGTTCCGGGGCTTGCTGCTGGCGGCGGTGCTGGCCCCCTATGCCGTATCGGAAGTCTCGGCCGCCGTGATCTGGCGCTATCTCTTCGACCCCGATGTGGGGCCGGTCAGCGTGGCGATGAAGGCGATCGGCTTGCCGATCCTGGAATGGTCGATCGAACCGTCGCATGGCTTGGCGTTGATCTCGCTGCTGTCGATCTGGCTGCATCTGCCGTTCACCTTCCTGATCCTGTACGCCGCGCGCCTGTCGATCCCGCGCGAGCTTTACGAGGCCGCGTTGATCGACCGTGCGACGCCGTTGCAGATGTTCCGCAAGGTGACGCTGCCATTGCTGGTACCCGCACTCGTCGTCGCGGCGCTGTTCCGCTACATCTTCGTCTTCCGCATGTTCTCCGAAGTCTGGCTGATGACCCAGGGCGGTCCGGCCCGCCAGACGGAAGTACTTGCGGTCTACCTCTATCTCGAAGCCTTCCGTTTCAACGCTTTCGGCGAGGCGGCGGCGACCGGCTGGATCATGCTGGCGATCTCGCTCGTGCTCGGGGCGGGGTATCTGTTCGCGCTGCGCAAGGACATGACCTCCGATGCGCGCTGACCGGATCGGGACCGTGCTGGGCAAGACCGCCGCCGTGGCGGTGATCCTGCTATGGTCGCTGTTCCCGATCGCCTTCATGGCGATGTCGTCGCTGAAACCGGCGCGCGAGATTTTCGCAGTACCCCCGACCTTCGCCTTCGTGCCGACGTTGGAGCATTACACGGCGCTGCTGGTCCGCTGGCCCGATTTCTTCCGCGGGCTTTGGAACAGCCTGATCGTCACCGTCGGTGCGACGGTTCTGACGGCGATCGTCGCGACGATGGCGGGCTACGCCTATTCGCGCTTCCGTTCGCCGGCCTTGACGCGTTCGGCCTCGTTCCTGGTCGCCGTGCGCCTGCTGCCGCCGATCGTGCTGACGCTGCCGCTGTTTCCACTGATCAATTGGCTCGGCCTTAGCGACACGCATTTCACTCTGATCGTCCTCTACGCCACGTTCTTCGTGTCGCTGGGCACGCTGTTGATGCGCGCCTTCATCGACAAGATCCCGGTCGAGCTCGACGAAGCCGCGTTGGTCGACGGGGCGGGGCGGGGCACGCTGATCGCCAAGATCATCGCCCCTTTGGCCTTGCCGGGCATGCTGGCGCTGTCGGTGTTCGTGATCGTGTTCGCGTGGAACGAGTTCCTGTTCGCGTTCGTGTTCACCTCGACGCGCGCCAAGACCGCGCCGTTGATCGTTTCCGAAATGCTCGGCTCGTTCGACGGGGTCGATTGGGGCGTGTTGTTCGCCGCCGCGACGATCCAGTTGCTGCCGATCCTGATCTTCGTTTGCGCCATGCAACGCCATCTCGTGGCGGGGCTGACATCGGGCGCCACGAAAGGCTGAGACTTCAATAACAACCCCCGGGAGGAACCCAACGATGACGATTTTCAAGATGACGCGCCGGTCGGCTTTGGGCATGGGCGTGGGGGCTGCGGCCCTCGCGACGGGCATGGGCCGCGCGCGCGCCCAAGCCAAGACGCTCAATATTCTCGCCCATCGCGTGCACCAGGTGAGCCTGACGCAAGGCCCCGCCGGCGACCTCACTAAGCCGTGGCGCGACGCCAATGCGACGGAAGTGAATTGGGCGACGTTCGATTCCAATCCGTTGCAGGATCGCCTGTTCCGCGAAGCGAGCCTCAGCAGCACCGATTTCGGCGTCGGTTTCTTGGTGAATAGCCGTGCGACGCGCGACGCCGCCAAGCTGATGGCGCCGCTCGACGATCTGCAGCGCGCCAACCCGATCGAGGATTTCGCGGATATCGCACCGGGCCTCGTCGAAGCGATGCGTTTCGACGGCAAGCTTGTCTCCGTGCCGTTCCGTCACGCGACGATCGGCCTGTTCTATAACGAAGCGCTGCTCGAGGAGCGCGGCATCAAGGCGCCGCCGCAATCGCTCGAGGAACTCGTCGATCAGGCCAAGCGCCTGACCTTCACCTCGGCGGCGGGCACGCCCGTCACCGGCATGGTGCTGGCGAGCGATCTGTCGGTGTTCCCGGTGACGTTCGCGCGCGCCTTCGGCGGCGATTTCATCTCCGGCGATCTGAAGCTGGTGCCCGATCGTGGCGCGCTGGAAAAGGGCCTCGCCACGATGCAGGACCTGTTCAAGGCGGGCGCCTTGCCGCGCACTTTCGCGACGACGACGAACGACGATCAGGTGACGTGGATCCAGCAGGGCCGTGCGGCGTTCACCGTGCTGCCCTTCGCGCGCTTCGCCCAGCTCAACAATCCGCAGCAATCGAAGTTCCCGGGCAAGATCAAGGCGATCGAATTCCCGATCTCCGAAGCCTTGCGCGGCAAGGTGCCCTTCGCCTCGGTCGTCGAGTTCTGGGCGATGAGCATCCTGGGCAACGCCCGCGACAAGGAGCTCGCCTGGAACTTCATCCGCACGATGTCGTCGAAGGCGGTCACGACCGGTGCGGCACGCAACGGCAACGGGCCGGTGCGCGTGTCGACCTACAAGGATCCCGGCTTCGCCGCCGATCAGCCGCTCGCGGCCGTGGAATCGAAGGCGCTGGCGGGCGCTCGCGTGCCGCTGCCGGCCTTCCCGGAAGCCGCGCGCGCGCAGACGATCTTCCTCGAGGAAGTTCAGCTCGCCGTGCTGGGCCGCAAGAGTGCGGGCGAAGCGGTCGGTGCGATCATCGAACGCGTGAAGCCACTGCTGCCGGCGTAAGATCGGCGGATGAGCAAGGGCGATTTCGCAATAGGCGTGGATGTCGGCTCGACGAGTGCGCGGGCCGTCGTCTACTCGCGCGACGGAAAGGCGTTGGGCGGTGCGCAAACCGCCTTCGCCATCCGTCGTCCCGCACCGGATTTCGCGGAACACGATTCCGGCGAGATTTGGCGTGCGGTCGCGACATCGGTCAAAGCGGCGATGGCGGCGTCGGGGGCCAAACCCGGCGCCGTCGCCGCCATCGGCTTCGACGCGACATGTTCATTGGCGATGTTCGACGCCGCCGGCGCGCCCGTGGGTGTGTCGGATGACGGCGAAGACCGCTGGAACGTCATCATGTGGGCCGATCACCGCGCGATCGGCGAGGCGGCGGAGATCACCGCCACGAAGCATCGCGTGCTCGACTATGTGGGCGGCGTCATGTCGCCGGAGATGGAGACGCCGAAGCTGCTTTGGCTGAAGCGGAACCTGCCTAAGAAATGGCAACGCTACGGTTTGGCGTTCGATCTCGCGGATTTCCTTGTCTGGCGCGCGACGGGGGCAGTTACCGGTTCGGCCTGCACGCTGACCTGCAAATGGACCTATCTCAATCACGAGACGCCCGGCTGGCAGGCGGATTTCCTTTCGCAAATCGGCCTCGACGGCGCTTGGGAGAAACTGCGTATTCCCGCGAAGGCCGCACAGCTTGGCGATCGCGCAGGAATCCTGTCGGCCGAAGCTGCTGCTGAACTCGGCCTCGCGCCCGGTATCGCCGTTGCGGTCGGTTTAATTGACGCGCATGCGGGCGGGCTGGGTTTGCTAGCTGGTACCGCACCGGCCGAATTCGATCGCGCGATCGCGCTGATCGCCGGCACGTCCAGCTGCCATATGGCGCTGTCGCCGCAGCCCCGCGCCATTCACGGTGTGTGGGGCCCGTATTTCGGCGCGATGATGCCGGGGCTATGGCTCAACGAAGGCGGGCAATCGGCGACCGGCGCTTTGCTCGATCATATTCTCGATTGGCATGCGGAAGGCCGTAATCTCGGCCCCGATCGCCATGCGATCCTGGCCAAGCACATCGCCGCTCAAGCGCCCGATTACGCGGCCGACATGCTGGTCATTCCCGATTTTCGCGGCAATCGCTCGCCGCTCGCGCGGCCCGAATTGAAGGGCGCCATTTTCGGCCTCGAACTCGATTCATCGTTCGAGAGTTTGGCGCGGCTCTATCACGCGACC
>JAIUNH010000127.1 GCA_020161965.1 Pseudomonadota bacterium | reverse complement strand
CGCGACATCGGGCTCCAGCATCGCCGCGAGGCGACGCGTGGCAGCACCGCAGCCGCGCTTGCATTCAAGCGTGGCTTCATCGTTTTGCGGGCGGCATTCGTTGGCGCAGGTCATCGGGGGGCTCCAATCCCGGCAATATAAGCGATTGCCGGTGATGCCATTCTGGACGAAACGCCGCAGGGCGCATTGATCTGGATCAAGCGCCGGTTTCTGTTAGATTCCCGATAGATGAATTCGATCCTACAAGCAGCGGCGGATGGTTCGGGCGGCGCCCTGGGGGCCGCGATGCTGCCTTTGTGGCCGGCCTTCATCGCCTGGGCGGCGGCGATTTCGCGCGACGAATGGGGCGATGCCGATGGCGCACCGCCGGGGGCGATCGCGCGCCTTGCCGCTTCGGTCGCGTTGTTCGCCCTCGCCTTCGGGCTCGGCTTCGGCGCCCTGAACGCGGGCGACGGCGTGCTGATCCGCAAAGCGCATGCCTTCACGCTGTTGGCCGGCGCCATCATCGTCGCTTACGGAATGCACGCGCTGGGGGCCGCCCCCATTCCCGGTTTGCGCCGGGCGGCGCGGGCACCCGTCTGGCGCATACCGGCAAAATTTATCGCGGCGCTTTGCGTTGGCTTCGCCTTCGCCTTCGGCTGGACGCCGATCCCCGGGCCCGGCCTCGCGGCGGCGGCGGATGCGTCGGGCCTAGCGCTCGCAACATACGGCGTTTTCCTGAGCTGGCCCGCCTGGCTCGCATGCGCCGTCGCCTATGTCGTTCTGGCGCGGCACGCGGCGTTGGGACCTTCCGCCCTGCATCGCCTGGAAGCGATCGCGGGGCTTGTTTTGATCGCGACGGGCGTATTGATTGCGGCGGGATTTCTTGCGGAATTTGGCTTCGCGCTCGACGAGCGTCTCGCCTTCTTGGCGCATTTCGGCTAAAGCGGTTTTAAGTCTGGTCTCAGGACCGGTACATACAATGAGCCGCATGTCAGCAATCGCCAAAGCACTTCCGTCCATTCGCCGCTTCGATCCCGGCGCCGACCTGCCCGAACCGCTCGCGCAGTTCGTCTGGGCGTGGGAGGGTGCGCGCGGCATCGACGATGGTATTCCCGCGCGTACGGCGTTCAACCTGATGCGGCTGCCGAACAACGGCGCGCAAGCAGGCTTCGTGCTCGTCCCCTTCGCCGAAGCCGGGGCCGATCTCTATCGCTGGCGGGTCATCGGCAATACCGTCAAGGAAACCCTGGGTGCGGTGCCGGACGCGGCCATCGCCCTGACCGATCCGATCGCGCAAGCCGCCCTCGAATCGCTGCTCACCGCGACGCCGATGCTGGTCGCGGATGAAGGCAATGGGTGGGTCGCGATGCTGGCGCCGCTCACCGGTGCCGACGGGCATGTGATCGTGGGCGTCGTCGCCTGAAAGGCGACCAACGGAACGCGTCGCCTAAACGACTACCGATCAGCGGTATCAAACACCGCTAAATTACCCTTTTAGATAAAACGCGTTGCCGGGACCGTGCGGGCCCCGCAAATAGTCCCGGTCACTTGCCAGATGGCCGGGGATGCGGCCACACTTGCACCCAATCGCCGCCAAAACGAAATCCCCGCCCGGGGGCTCGAACGAAGAGGGAGTCACATGCGTTCCGCCATCCTTACCGCCGCTTTCGCGGCCAGCTTGCTCGCGGGCTTCGCCGCGCAGGCCCAGCAAGCTACCCCCGCCGCTGGCCCCATTCCCGGCAGCGTGCTCGCCGCGACATGCTCGGGCTGCCATGGCCCCAAGGGCCACAGCGTCGCCGAGATTCCGCCGATCAACGGCCGGACGGAACAGCAGCTTCTGTCCGCCCTGCTCGATTTCAAGAACGACCGCCGGCCGGCCACGGTGATGAACCGTCACGCCAAGGGTTTCAGCGACGAAGAGTTCGCCGCCATCGCCCGCGAAATTTCGGCCAATTGGCGCTAACGGGGAGATGACGCATATGACCCGCACGAAACTCTCGCGCCGCACCTTCACCGGCGCGCTGCTCGCCACCTCCGCCCTGTCGGCTTGCGCCGTACAGACGGCACCCGCCAAGGCCCATGTCGTCGTGATCGGCGGCGGCTTCGGCGGCGCCACGGCCGCCAAATTCATCCGCCTGGAAGATCCCGGCATCGCGGTCACGCTGATCGAACCGAAATCGGAGTTCGTCACCTGCCCGTTCTCGAACTACGTCATCGCCGGGTTCAAGCAGATCGGCGAGATCACGCATAACTACAACGCGCTGACCGGCACGCATGGCGTGCGTCATGTGCGCGACATCGCCGTCGCCATCGATCCCGCGACCAAAACGGTGCGCACGGGCGGCGGCCAGTCGATCCGCTATGACAAGCTGGTCGTATCGCCGGGCATCGATATCCGCTGGGGTGCGATCGAAGGCTACACGGAAGCCGCGGCCGAGATTCTGCCGCATGCGTGGCAGGGCGGGGCGCAGACGCTGTTGCTGCGCCGTCAGCTCGAAGCCATGCCGGACGGCGGCGTGGTTGCGTTGGCGCTGCCGCCCAACCCCTATCGCTGCCCGCCGGGCCCGTATGAGCGCATTTCGGTCATCGCGCATTATTTGAAGACGACCAAGCCGCGCTCGAAGATCCTGGCGCTCGACGCCAAGGACGCGTTCTCCAAGCAGCCGCTGTTCCAGGACGGCTGGAACGCGCTTTATCCCGGCCTGATCGAATGGGTGCCGCTCAACAAGGACGGGCGGATCACCCAAGTCATCGCGGGCGAGAAGACGCTCGTTTCCGAATTCGGCCAGCGCCATCGCGCGGCCGTGGTCAACGTCGTGCCGCCGCAATTCGCGGGCAAGATCGCGCGCGATGCGGGCCTCGCCAATCCCGATGGCGGCAGTGCGGGCTGGTGCCCGGTCGATCCGATCACGTTCGAATCGACGCGCATCAAGGACATCCATGTGATCGGTGACGCGTCGATCGCCGGCGCCATGCCGAAATCGGGCTTCGCCGCGAACAGCCAAGGCAAGTTCGTCGCCAAGGCGATCGCGGCGGCGCTGAACGGCCGCCCAGCTTTCGCGCCCGTTTACGCGAACACCTGCTATTCGCTGCTGGCCCCCGATTACGGGATCTCGGTTGCGGATATCTATCGCGCCACGCCGCAAGGCATCGTCGCGGTGCAGGGCGCGGGCGGCGTTTCCCCGCGCACGCCGGCGGATGCGGCACAGTTCCGCCATCTGGAGGCGACCTATACGCGCGGCTGGTACTCGAGCGCCACGCGCGAAATCTGGGGGGCCTAAGCTAGCGCCCCATCTTGGCCAGAACCTCACCCTTCAGGAACCGCTCGACCAGCAGCATGAACAGGATCGACGGGACCAGAAGGATGAGGGCCGAGATCGCCGCGATCTGGATATTGCCGCCGGCCCCCGCCGAATAGAGCATCAGCGGTAATGTCCGGATTTCGGGCGCGCCGACGAAATAGCTGCCGGTGAATTCGTCGAGCGATTCGAGGAACACGAAGATCGCGCTCGCCACGATGCCGGGCAGCGCCAAAGGCAGCGTCACTTCGAAGAACGTGCGCGGACCCGAAGCACCAATGTTGCGCGCGGCTTGTTCGAGTTCGGGGTCGATCGCCG
Organism: Pseudomonadota bacterium; assembly: GCA_020161965.1. Lineage (GTDB taxonomy): Bacteria > Pseudomonadota > Alphaproteobacteria > CACIAM-22H2 > CACIAM-22H2 > Tagaea. Next base: position 5,233 of record JAIUNH010000127.1, on the reverse strand, counting down.
CGAACGCCGCCGTCGCGATCCACACCGAGAAGACGAGCCCGTGCACCGCGTGGACCATCACCACGCCCGCGACCGTGCCGTTGAGGTCGTATTCGAAAAAGATACGCGCGATGTTGATATAGACGGGCAGATTGGGAAACGCCTGCGGCAGCAGGAAGATCAACATCACGATCGGCCGCCACGGCAGTTTTCCGCGCGCGAGCGCATAGCCCGCCGGCACCGACACGACAAGACACGTCGCCGTCGTCAACAGCGCGATCCAGATCGACAGCCACAGCGATTCCATCGCGCGCCCCGTGGGGCGGAACACCACGTCCCAAAAGCGGAAGCCCCATTGCGAGGGCAGGCGGTTGGGCCAGAACCATTGTTCGGCCACCGACCAGATCATCAGATTGCCGATCGGCCCCAGCACGAAAAAGGCGAAAACCGCGAGCAGACCGGCGCGCAAAACCCACTTCATCGCGTGAGCCCCTGCTGCTTGTCGCGCACCGCTTCGCGCAAATAGAACCACGCGGCCAAGCCGGTCAGCAGATACGACACGAAGCCGAGCGCGTTGGCCGTGCCGTAATCGCCGACCGAATTGATCCGCCAGGCCATGTTGACCGTCAGCATCGACGGGCTTTGGCCCGACAGCATGATCGGCACCGACAGCACCGACATCATCGTGACGAAGGACAGGATCAAGCCAACCGCCAGCGTGCGACGGATCTGCGGCACGACGATTTCGAGCAGCACGCGCAGCCGCGAAGCGCCGAGATTACGCGCGGCGTCGATCGTCGAGCGGTCAAGACCGGCCATGGCACCTGCGACCATCAGCGTCACGAAGGGCGTCTGCTTCCAGACGAAAGTGATGACGATGCCGCGCCAATCGAGAAAGCTTTGCGCCGATTCCTGGTCCATGAATCCCAGGAACACGAACGCGTTGTTCATCATCCCGTTGCGGCCCAGAAACGTGCGCATGCACAAGGCGGCGACGATGAACGGCACGAACAACGGCCAGCGATAGAGCCAATCGAGGATCTTTTTCGCGACCGGGGAATTGCCGAGTGTGAGATACCCGCCGATCGACACGGAAATCACCGCGATCAGGAAGGTCGACAGCCCGACGATGAAAACGGTGAACAGCGTGTCGAGGCGGTAAAGCTCCCACGCGCGCACGAAATTGCCGAGCGTCCAGACGCCCGCCTTGTCCTGAAACGCGCCGACCAACGAGTAACCCAAAGGATAGATGAACAACGCCAGCGCCATGGCGAGCGCCGGGAAGATCAGCAAAACGGAAACGCCGCGTGTGGGGCCCATCGAAATAAACGGGGCGGCGAAATTCGAAATCGCCGCCCCGTCCCTTACGTCAGTTCAAGACGACTTTTTCGTATTGCTCTTGGATCTTGGTGAAGTAGTCGGCCTGCGGCATCGGGCGGGCCATCTTGTTCAGCATGTCCGGCGGCACGTCGCGGAACAGGCGTTCCCACAGCTTGGCGTCAAGATGCGACTGGACGTGTTGGGCATCGATGCCCGGCAGCCAGTTGAAGCGCTCGACGATGCCCTTGGCTTGAACCACCGGCGACGTCGCCATCTCGACGAATTTACGCGAGACATCCGCGTTCGGCGATTTGTCGGGGATGACGTAGTACATCGGCTGACCCGGCAGGCCGGTTTCCAGCAGCGTCAATTTCAGCGTCGGCGGCAAGCGGCCTTCGCCCTGCCAGGAATAGAACATGTCCATCCACACCGGGCCCATATCGATCTCGCCGCGGTTCAGCGCGTCGAGCGTGCCCGCGTTGCCCGGCGTGATCGTCGACACGCCGTTGAACGCCTTCAGCTTCTGCAACGCCGGCGTCAGCGCCTGCACCGTCGCATCGTCATAGGGCCCTTCGATCAGCTTCTTCTGATCGGGCGCGTAGGCGTAAAGCCAGCCGAATACGAAGCCCACGCCCGACATGCCGCCGCGAATGCCGTTATGGCCGAACTTCTTCGGGTTGGCGTTGGCCCAAGCGACGAGTTCGTCGAAGGTCTTGGGCGGGTTGGCGACGCGCGACGGGTTGTAGGCGATCGCGACCTGGCTGTTGAACATCGGCATCACGTAGCCGTCGACATTCACGCCCAGCGCATTCTTGGTGACCGCGTTGGTCGCCATGGCACCGGTCGAAACCTGGTTGCGATAGTTGGACAGCAAGCCGTCCTTCACCATCTGGCCGGCCATCTTCTGGTGGACGATCGCGACGTCCACGTCGACCGAGGCGGAGCCCGCCTTCTTCTGCGCTTCAAGACGTTCCCAAATGCGCTGCGAGCCCGCATCGCCGGGGCCCGTGCCCACGGCGCGGACCTTCACGCCGGGATTGGCCTTCTCGAACTGAGGGCCCAGGAATTCGGTGATGTAGTCGACCATGTTCTGGTCGCCCGCCGTCAATACGTTGATCGTGACGTTGCGCGCCTGGGCGTTGACCGCCCCCGGCAGCGTCGCGGCGACCGCACCCGCCGCCAAGGCGGCCGCGATCAATGTCCGTCGTTGCATCTTCTCCTCCGTATCCGCCGGGCTTGATCGCACCCGCCGTCCGGCGGACCGGCGGGCGCTTTTTCCAATACGCGTGCTCTGCGACGTTTGCGTTACGCTCCCTCCGCGGGGAAGAAGTGCAGCGCTTCGGCGGGCAGAACGACGCGCGCGTTCACGCCCACCTCGACCCGTCTTTCGTCGTCGACCATGAATTGGCGGTCGCCGACCGCGACCGCGTAGCGCCAGAACCCGCCCGGATAGGCCGCCTGAACGATGCGCCCTTCCAGCGCCAAAGCACCTTGCGGATCGGCATCGCCCGGCAGCGACAGCTTCGCGGCTTCGGAACGGAAATGCGCGGTGACCTTGCCGTCGACGTCGCCATCATGCGGCAATTCGGCTGCGCGATTATGCGGGCCCGACGCCACGCGCAATTTCGTGCCGGCGCGCGCAAGGTCCAGGCGGATCGCGTTGTTGGCCCCCATGAAGGACGCGACGAACGCCGATGCGGGGCGGTTATAGACTTCCTCCGGCCGCCCGACTTGGGCGATCGTCCCGGCGTCGAGGATCACGATCCGGTCGGCCATCACCATCGCTTCCTCGCGATCATGGGTCACATGGATCGTGGTGATGCCGAGGCGGCGTTGCAGCGCTTTGATTTCGTGGCGCACGTCTTCGCGGATACGCGCATCGAGATTCGACAAGGGCTCGTCCAGCAGCAGGATCTGCGGATCGACGGCGAGGGCGCGGCCCAAGGCGACGCGCTGGCGCTGACCGCCGGAAAGCTGGGTGACGTTGCGTTCCGCCAAGCCGTCGAGCTTCAGCATCGCGACCATCTCGGCGACGCGCGCGGCGATCTGCGCGCACGACTTTTTGCGTAAGCGCAAGCCGTAGCCGATATTCTGCGCCACGCTCATATGCGGCCACAGCGCGTAGCTTTGAAACACCATCGCCATTTCGCGCTTGTCGGGCGGTGCGTGCGTGATGTCGGTGCCGTTGACGCGGATGGCACCACTCGCAACCGGCACGAAACCCGAGATGCAGCGCAGCAGCGTCGTCTTGCCGCAACCCGACGAACCGAGCAACGCCACGAATTCGCCGGGGGCGACATCCAGGCTCACGCCTTTCAGCACGCGCGTGCCGCCATAAGCGGCCTCGACCCGGTCGATCTCCAACCGTGCGGACATAGGTATTGGTTCTCCCCGGAACCGATCCTAGCCCATGAATTATGACAATTAAAAGACACTCCCTTGCTTCCGTGATGACACCGGGCCAATATCCGCCATCCTCAACGGTCCGGGGGACGAACTCCGCGGCCCGGAAAACAGGGAGTCTATCCATGCTTCGTCGTTTCGCGGCGTCCGCCGCGCTTATGCTTTGCTTCGCCGGTGCGGCTTCCGCCCAGCAATTAACGCCGAGCCCGACGCTCGACGCCATCAAGGCCCGCGGCCATCTGGAATGCGGCGTCCATCTGGGCTTGCCCGGCTTCTCCTTCGCCGACGACAAGGGCGTGTGGCAGGGCATCGACGTCGATTTCTGCAAGGCGCTGGCCGCCGCGGTTCTCGGCGACGCCACCAAGGTGAAGTACACGCCGACCTCGGTGCAGCAACGTTGGCCGATCCTGCAATCGGGTCAGGTCGATCTGCTGTCGCGCAACACGACGATCACCTATTCGCGCAACGCCTCGCTGGGCGTGAACTTCCTGGGCATCAACTTCTACGAAGGCCAGACGTTCATCGTCCGCAAGAAGGCGAACATCACCAAGGCCGACGAGATGGACGGCGCCACGGTATGCGTCGCCGCCGGTTCGACCGAAGAAAAGCAAGCGACCGACTGGTTCGCCGAGCGCGGCAAGAAGGTGACGATCGTCAACTTCCAGCGCAACGACGACGCCATCGCCGCTTACGACGCCGAACGTTGCGACGCCTACACCGCCGGTTTCGGCGCGTTGGCCGGTCAGCGGTCGAAGCTGAAGGCGCCGGACGATCACGTCATCCTGACGCAGCTGATCTCCAACGATCCGCAGGGCCCGACCGTTCGCTACGGCGACGAGCGTTACCAGGCGGTCGTGCGTTGGGTGCTCAACGGCATGATCGCCGCCGAGCATTTCGGCATCACGTCGAAGAACGTCGACGAAATGCGCCGCTCCTCGACCAACGGCGAAGTCCGCCGCATCCTGGGCGTGGAAGGCAATTTCGGCCAGATGCTGGGCGTGCCGAACGAGTGGCTCTACAACGTGATCAAGCAGGTCGGTAACTACGGCGAAAGCTACGAGCGCACGGTGGGCATGGATTCGCCCCTGAAGCTGCCCCGCGGTCCCAACCAATTGTGGACCAAGGGCGGGTTGCTGTTCACCTCGCCGTTCCAATGACAGCAGCGCTTCGGCGCTGGTTCTACGACGCCCGCGTCCGCGCCTGGATCTCCCAGGCCGCGGTCGCGGGCGCGATGTTTGGGACGATCTGGTATTTCGTCGCCAACGCATCGGAGAACATGGTCAAAGCCGGCATCGCGTCCGGCTTCGACTTCCTCTGGCGCACCTCCGGCATCGATGTGCCGTTCAAAATCATCGACTACACGCCGCAGAACAATATCATCGACCTGCTGTGGGTCGGTGTGGCCAACACGCTGCTGGTCTCGCTGCTGGGCATGGCGCTGGCCACGATCCTCGGCTTCCTGATCGGCATTGCGCGGCTTTCGAAGAATTTCCTGCTGCGCAGCCTCGCCACCGGCTTCGTCGAATTCGTG